>JASFTU010000069.1:0-7942 GCA_050050635.1 Candidatus Brocadiaceae bacterium | reverse complement strand
CCTGCGCGAGGAACCACAACTCAGGACGCTGGACTATCCCTTCCACATCATCGAACTGCTGGAGGAGCTTTTCCCTGCGAACATCGACAGGCGGCTGGCCGACGGCGCCTTCGATGAGGTCTGCCCCGGGGTCTTCGCCGGGGAGGGCGTGGAACTGCCCGATACGGCCGTCTTCCACGCCGAAGAAGGGCCGATCGTCTTCGATGATGGGGTGCGGGTGCTGGATTTCACCTACTTCGCCGGCCCCGTCTACGTGGGACCGGGCTCCAGGATCATCGAACGCTCCTCGGTGAAGGAGTTCGTCTCCGTGGGGCATACCTGCAAGATCGGCGGCGAGGTGGAGGCCAGTGTCATCGAGCCCTACACCAACAAGCAGCATCACGGCTTCCTGGGCCACGCCTACGTGGGGAGCTGGGTGAACCTGGGCGCCGGAACCAGCAACAGCGACCTGAAGAACACCTACGGAGAGGTGCGGCTGGACGTCCGCGGCCGGCGGGTGGAGACGGGCATGCAGTTCTTCGGCTGCGCCATCGGCGACTACACCAAGAGCGCCATCAATACAAGCATCTTCACGGGCAAACTGGTGGGCGTCAACAGCATGCTCTACGGCTACGTGGGCCAGAACGTGCCTTCCTTCTGCAACTACGCCAGGTCATTCGGCCAGATGACCGAGTGCTCCCTGGAGCAGGCCATCATCACCCAGAAGCGCATGTTCGCCCGCCGGGACGTCGAGCAGACCGAGGACGACATCGAACTGCTGGGCGCGGTCTTCGAGCTGACCCGCGAGGAGCGCCTGCTCTCCAGTGAGCTGCCGGTGCTGTGAGGCCGGTCCGAGGCGTGATGTCCCCCGGCGGCTGTCCGTGGAAACAGCATTTGAGAGAGGCCAATGACTACGCTGCAGTTGATCCGAGACAAGGAAGCGGCGGTCGGCGTGATCGGCATGGGCTACGTGGGCCTCCCCCTGGCCTGCGCCTTCGGGGACGCGGGATTCCCCGTGCTGGGCTTCGACATCGACCCGAAGAAGGTCGAGGCGCTCAACGAAGGCCGGTCGTACATCAAGCACATTCCGGACACCGAGATCGAGCAGTTGCGGGGCTCGGGCCGCTTCGAAGCCACCGCGGACTTCGACCGCCTCGATGAGCCGGACTGCATCCTGATTTGCGTGCCGACGCCGCTGACCGAGACGCGCGACCCCGACCTGACCTACGTCGAGCGCACCGCGGAGGACATCGCCGCCCGGCTGCGTGCGGGCCAGCTCGTTGTCCTGGAGAGCACCACCTACCCGGGCACCACCCGGGAGGTGCTGCAGCCCATTCTGGAGGACTCCGGGCTGCGCGTGGGCGAGGACTTCTACCTCGCATACAGCCCCGAGCGCGAGGACCCCGGCAACCCCGAGCACACCATGCGGCGCATCCCCAAGGTGGTCGGCGGCGTGGGGGAGCGAAGCCTCCAGACGGCGGCCGCCCTCTATCGCGCCGTGGCCCCCGCCGTCGTCCCGGTCAGCTCCACCGACACGGCGGAGGCCACGAAGATCCTGGAGAACATATACCGGGCCGTCAACATCGCCCTGGTCAACGAGCTGAAGATGCTGTTCGACCGGATGGGCATCGACGTCTGGGAGGTGATCGAGGCGGCCGGGACGAAGCCGTTCGGGTTCCACCCCTTCTACCCCGGGCCCGGCTGGGGCGGCCACTGCATCCCCATCGACCCGTTCTACCTTTCCTGGAAGGGGAGGCAGTTCGGCGTTCGAACCCACTTCATCGAACGCGCCGGCGAGGTCAATACGTTCATGACCGAGTTCGTCGCGAACAAGGTGGCCCAGGCACTCAACGCCGACCAGAAGCCCGTCAGGAACTCGAAGGTTCTCCTGCTGGGGGTCGCCTACAAGCCGAACGTGGACGACATCCGGGAATCTCCCGCACTTCCCCTTATTGAACGGCTGAAGGACGCCGGAGCACAGGTCTCCTACCACGACCCGCACATCCCGGTGTTCCCCTCCCTGCGGGACTACCCGGGGCTGAAGCTCGAGTCGGTTGAACTCACACCGGAGGAGCTTCAGCGGCAGGATGCCGTGGTCATCGTCACGGATCACGACGCCTACGACTTCGAATGGATCGCCAGGCACGCGCGGCTGATTATCGACACGCGCAACGCCGTGCCGGCGCTTGAATCGGGGGCTCGGATCGTGAAGGCCTGACTCCCGGGGCCGTCCCGTGCGACCGGCTGGCAATCAGCCGGGTGTCCTCGCTACAATGGCTCCGTGGCACACCTCCGAGGCGATCCCGGCTATGGACCGAATCCTCATCTACAACTTCTCCGGCGAGATCGACGACCTATCCCACCTTCTGCCCAATGATCGCATGGCGCAGCTCGCCGCGATTATGCGCTCCCGAGGGACGGAGGTGGAGGTGTGGGACCGGGGCAACGCCGCCACGCTGGGCGAACTGGCCCCCGCACCGTGGAAGCGCAAGGTCGCATCCGCCGCCGGCGGTCACCTGTTCCGTAAACTGGCCCGGAACCGTCCTTTGAGCCGCCTCGACCGGCTCCTGTTCGGCCTGCCGCTGAAGTGGACGTCGGGCTCCATGGCGCGGGAGATTGAGCGCAACTACGCGGAGTTCATGCGCCAGGAGGCGGCACGGATCGCGGGGGAGGGCTTCGACGCCGTGCTCCTGAACGTCTGGCAGGGCGGCTTCCATGAGTGCATGGCGCTGGCCGAGACGCTCAAGGAGGCCGGCTCGACGCGCATCTACGCCACCGGACAGCGGGTGGACTGGTTCCGTGAGCACATCCTGCGTCTCTACCCGCAGATAGACGGAATCCTGCTCGGGCTCGCCTACGAGGCCGCCCGGCGTCTGGCCGCAGGGGAGCCGTTCGAATCACTGCCGGACGTGGCCTACCGCGACGGGTCGGGCGGCATCGCCTGGAACGAACGGACCGTTACAGAGGTGGAGGGCCTCCCCCGGCCCGACTACTCCCCGCCCGCGTATCGCGGCATCGAGGACCTGATCCCGCTCGTGCACGTCTCGCTCTCGAACCAGGCCTGTCCGAACCGCTGCGCGTTCTGCCCCAGGCCGGTCAACTACGGGCACGCCGTCCGGCGGAAGCCGGTGGAGCAGGCGGTGGAGGAGGTGACGTCACTGCGGCGGGAGGGAATCCGGCACTTCCGGATCGCCGATTCCACGCCCCCGCCGGGCCTGCTGACGGACTTCGCCCGGAGCATCGTAGAGCGTGGCCTGAGCGAAGAGGGCGTGCACTTCACGGCGTTCGCCCGGATAGACCAGAACCGCCGGGAGGACTTCGAGCTGCTGCGGGAGGCGCACTTCGAGTCCCTGTTCTTCGGCCTGGAGACGCTGGACGACCGACTGCTGGAGCGGATCCGTAAGGGCATCACCTACGACGAGATCCGCGACACGCTCCGGGCCGCACACGGGGCGGGCCTGTTCGTGGTGGGGAGCCTGATATTCCCCCTCCCGCACGAGACGGAGGAGACGCGAGACACCACGCTGCGCAGGCTCGGGGAAGTGGCCCGGTTCCTCGATTCCGTTCTCATCCAGCCGGCCGGCGTCTATCCCAGCTCCGACTGGGGCACTCGGCCGGAGGAGTTCGGGATACACCTGTCGCCGCACTACGTCGAGAAGCTGATGAACTACCCGGTGAAGTTCATCATCCCCATGCGCTTCTGGCCGCCCTTCCCCTTCGCCTATCCGCTGATGGGCAAGGACGCCCGGGAGGTGACCTTCCGGGACATCCTGGAGGCCTACGAGTCGTTCAGCAGCCGTGTGTGGGACGAGCTCGGGCTGTGTAACGTGCAGGACTACACGCTGCTGATCGCCCGCATGGTGGGCGAGGATTCTTACGAGTTCACCGATCACGTCAAGAAGGTTCTGGTTACGCGCGACTACGACGCCATCGGCGATATCGTCCGGCGGAGTCGCCGCCACCTCGCCTGAGAAGGGGGCAAGCGCGCGTGAAACCCGTGCGACAGCTCTGCGTCCTGGCCGCCGCGCTCGCACTGTGCGCGGGCGCCGATGCAGCGGGGAACTACAAGGACTGGATCGGCTACAGCGCCCTTCGTGCGGAGCTGGGGGAGGCGCTGCCCACGGGGCGCGGCGTGCGCGTGACACAGGTGGAGGTCCTGTTCGGCGAGGACGGCCAGCAGGGCTGGGCACCCGACGGAAGCCTTCCCGCGTTCGAGCGCGTGAAGCTCCTCCTGCCCGGATTTCCCTCCGGGCATGCCAACAGCGTCGCCCGCCACTTCTACGGCTCCTCTTCCATGGCGCCGGGCGTGGCGGAGGTGGAGTGCTACCCCAACACGCTCTGGGCCTACGAGCCAGTGGGGGTGCTTCGTGCGGGCAGCCGCCTGCCTCCCGCAGTCTCGCGGAGCGCGGTGGCCAACCATAGCTGGAACGCTAAGGGGGGCCATGAACCGAACCGGGACGTGCTGGAGCGGGTGGACTTTCTGGTCGCCGTGGACGATTTCATCCAGGTCGGCGGTGCGAACAATCAGCCGCAGGTGCCCGACGTGCTGCAGTGCTCCTACAACGCCATTGTCGTGGGGCGCTCGAGCGGCCATCACTCCCGAGGGACCAATGACCTGGGCCAGTCCGTGTACGTGGAGGGACGTTCCAAGCCGGACATCGTCGCGCCGGCCCGTCATACCAGCACGAGCAGCCCCATGGTGGCTTCCGCCGCCGCCATGCTCGTTGGCTTCGCGCGCGGGGCGGGTTCGGAGATCTCCGCCGGGCACTACACGGGACCCCGCACGGGACGGCGCATCTACCACGCGGAAAGCTCGGAGGTCATCAAGGCGGCCCTGATGGCCGGCGCCGACCGGAGCACCTCGGACCCGCCCCGCCGGCTCGGCCGCCTCCGCCACTACAGGGAAGAGCGCCAGTGGCAGACCGACAACGGGCTGGACGCCCGCTACGGCGCCGGGCAGTTGAACGTCAGGAACAGCTACCACATCCTGGCCGGTGGCGAGCACGACAGCGCGCAGGACGCAGGCGGAGGGGCCGGGGGCGGCGTCCCCGCGGCCGGTTTCGACTACGACCCCGCCTTCGGGGGCCTGGCCGGCAGCAACCGGCTGGGCACCTACGTGCTGACCGCCCCGGAGGGCGATCCCCGCCTGAAGGCGTGCCTGGCCTGGAACCTCCGGGTCGAGAGCGGCGACGAGGAGTGGAGTGGCGAGGCCACGCTCTATGACCTCGACCTGAAGCTCTACGACGTCGCGTGGTCGGGCGAGCGCCCTGTCGCCAGGTCCGTCAGCTCCCTGGACAACACGGAGAACATCTGGCACCACCTGGTGCCCGGGCGGCGCTACGAACTGCGCGTCGTGGCGGCGCGGAAGCAGGCCCCCTTCCTCTGGGACTACGGGCTGGCCTGGCAGATCGAGGACGCCCCCGGCGGTCCCTGAGCTCGTACCGCCGAAGCTCGTCCGCCGTTCCTTCCACTTATGGCGCTTGCCTTCGGGAATCGTATAGCATGGGAGCGCATGAGACGACTCTATGACAGAGCCACGGACCGCTTCTTCGGGGCGGTTATCGGACATCCCTGGCTGACGCTCGCCGTGCTGGCGGGGATCACCGCCCTGGCCTGCCTCCAGGTGCCCGGGACACGCATCGTCACCGACCTGCGCTCGTTCATCCCGCGCGACGAGGTGTATCGCGACGACCGGAGCGTCCGGAAGACGTTCGGGATCAAGGACTACGTGATCGTCGGCGTGGTGCGGGAGGAGGGCGTCTTCAACGTGCCCACGGTGCGGTACGTGAAGGCCCTGGGGGAGGACTTCGGGCGACTGGAGGGGGTCCACAAGGTGCGCAGCCTCTTCACCGAGGACGACATCCGCAGCACGCCCTCCGGTCTGCGCATCCTCCCCTTCCTGCGCACCGTGGCCCCCGAATCGGTGGCGGAGGCCCGCTCCGCGGTCCGGAGCTTCCCGGCGGTGCAGGGGACGCTCGTCTCTCCGGACCTGACGTGCGCGACGCTCCTGGTGGAGATAGAGGACGGCGCGGACAAGCGGGACGTGGTGGTGGGGCTGCGTCGGGCGGCGGATCGGCATTCGCCCCCGGCCGGCCTATCGGTTCACCTGTCCGGGTTGCCCGTCTTCGAGGGCGTGCTGGGTGACTACGTCCTCCGTGACCTGCTGGTCATGGTGCCCATCGTCGCGGTGGTGGTCGTATGCCTGCTGTGGCTGGCGTATCGCTCGCCCGTCCTCGTCGCCGTGTCGGTGGTCGAGGTGGCGGTGGTCAACGTGTGGGCGCTGGGGCTGATGGCCGCCGTGTCGGTCCCCCTGTACATAGTCCACGCCATCATGCCGGTGATCCTGGTGGCGCTGGCCGTGGCGGACGAGATACACATCATGGGGCACTACTTCGAGACCGCCGGCGAGGGCCTGCCGGTCCGGGAGCGTGTCCTGCGGACGATGCGGGAGATGAGCCGGCCCGTTATCCTCACCTCGGTCACCACCGCGGCCGGCTTCCTTTCCTTCCTAGCAACGTCTATGCGGCCACTCCGTTGCCTGGGTCTCTTCACCGCGGTGGGCGTAATGGGCGCCATGGTGTTCTCACTGACCGTGACGCCCGTTGCGCTGGTGCTGGCTGGCGGGGGGCGGTCCCGGAGTCGCAGCCGCCGCTCGGTGAGGACCTGCCTGCGCCGGCTCGGCGGCACGCTGTTCGAAAGGCGCCGCGTCCTCCGGCTGGTCGTGGCGTGTGTCGCTCTGGTCTCGCTGATCGGGGCATCGCGGCTCTACGTCCAGGACAGCTACATCGCCAATTTCAAGCGATCGAGCCACGTCTACCACGCCAACCGGCTCCTCAACGACAAACTGCTGGGGACGCGCATGATGCACGTGGCGCTGGACATCGGGCATGCGGACGGGGTGAAGGAGCCGGCGTTCCTGGAGGCCCTCGATCGGGCTCAGGCACGGATCGACCGGTTGGACGGCGTGGGGGGCTCGGTGTCGGTCGTCGAGGTCATCAAGAAGATGAACGTGGAGATGGACGCGCGCCGCCGGCGGTACGCCGTGCCCGACTCGCGCCGCGTCGTGGCATACTACCTGCTCCTGATGGAGGGGCGCAGCTACGATTCCCTCTGGGATGACGCCTACCGGCGGGCGCGGTTGACCGTTTTCTGCAAGAAGGGCGACTATCGCACCAGCCGCGTGGTCGTGCCGGCCGTGCGGGAAGCGCTTGCGGATGAGCTGCCGGGCGTCCGACTCACCCTCGGGGGTGACTTTGCGCTCGGGCGCCACTGGCTCAGCCTGGTGGCCGGGGACCAGGTCCGGAGCCTGGTCACCTCGCTGTCGCTCGTGTTCGCTGTGGCGGCGGTGTTCTTCTGGTCGCTGCGCAGGGCGGCCATGGTGGCGGCTCCCATCCTGCTGGCGGTCGCCATGAACTTCGGGGCCATGGGGCTGCTCGGGGTGCCCCTCGGAGTTGCCACGTCCGCCTTCAGCTCCATAATCCTGGGCGTGGGAATCGACTATGCCATCCACCTGCGCAGCAGGTTCGACCGGCTGCGCGACGGCGGGTCCGCCCGCGAAGCGCTGGGGGGTGCGTTCGGCACGGCCGGCACGGCCATCTTCTGGGACGTGGCGGTGGTGACGACCGGATTCCTGGTACTGCTCCTGTCCAACATGCCGCCGACGCGGAAGCTCGGAGTGGTCGTAGCGGTGGGCGTGGTGACCAGCCTGGTCGCCACCTTTCTCCTGATACCCGCGTTCGTGCGGGGCAGGAGCGATGCCGGTTGAGACGCCGCCGCCTGCCCGCGCTTTCGCCGATGATGCCGACGGGGTACACTCGCACCCGACGGGCCCCGACCGGCGCACCCCCGACAGCCCGGCACGTAACGGGAGAGCGACCATGGCGGACTTCCGCGTCGTCCTCGTAGAGCACGGCTACCGGACGAGCCGCTACGAGCGCGACATCATCAGCGCGGCCGGCGGGGA
>JASFTU010000068.1:0-8055 GCA_050050635.1 Candidatus Brocadiaceae bacterium | reverse complement strand
TCGGTTGGGCCAAGCCGGTGCAGGTCAACCCGTACAACTTCCGCGACCCGGCCAGGGGGATGATGATTTCCACCGCCTGCGGGCCGCTGGCCAACTTCACGCAGGCCCTGGTGGTGGGGCTGGTGCTGCGGGTTATCCTGTCCCTGCCCGACCCGCTGTTCGCCGGCCACATGCTGCTCGGGTTCCTCGGAATGCTCGTGATGATCAACCTGGTGCTGGGCCTCTTCAATCTCATACCCCTCGGCCCGCTGGACGGACACCACATCATGGAGTACTTCCTCCCCTATCCGGCGAAGGAGAACTACACCCGCTTCAACCGCCAGTACGGCGCCTTCATTCTGTTCGGCCTCATACTGCTGCCCTTCGTGCTCAACGTGAGCATCCTCGCCTACGTCATCTTCCTTCCGGCGCAGGTGCTGGGAACACATATCGTCGGCGAGAACCCGTGGGCCCTGGCCCACGAGTTCTTGCTGCGCTGAGGGAGACCCCCATGTCGGACAGCCCCCAAGACCGGAACCCGCAAGCGACGGCGCTGGAGGACTTCCGCGCCGAGCTGGAGGTCTTCAGCGGCCCGCTGGACCTGCTGCTTCACCTGATCAAGCAGGAGGAAGTGGACATCTTCGAGGTTGCCGTGTCGCGCATCACCGACCGGTACCTGGCGGCGCTACGCACAATCCAATTCTTCGACGTCAACGTCGCCGGGGAGTTCCTCGTGGTGGCCGCGACGCTCATGGAGATCAAGAGCAAGACACTGCTGCCCCCCGGTGAGGACGAGGAGGAGGACGAGGAAGACCCCGGCGTGGAACTGGTCCGGCGCCTCCTGCAGTACAAGGAGTTCAAGGAGGCCGCCGGAGAGCTGGAGGAGTCCGCCCGGCGTCGCAGCACACGGTACTCGCGTCCGCGAGCGCCCGTTGATGACCAGGACGACCCGGAGCCGGAGGGGCTGGTGGAGGATCTGGCCGCCTGGGACCTGGCGGCGGCTTTCGCCGAGGTGCTGGAGCAGACCCGGTTGGAGCCGCCCACCCGAATCCTCCGCCAGGACATCCCGGTGGGCGCTTACGTGGAGGAAATGCTGCGCCATCTGCGCGCCTCCGGCGGGCAGGCGGCGTTCATGGACCTGTTCCGACGCGATCAGTCACGGGAGCGGATCGTCGGCGTATTCCTTGCCCTGCTGGAACTGATCCGGCGCAAGGCAATACTTGTCGCGCAAGGCGGGGACTCGGCGGAGACGATCACCATCAGCCTTCGCCAGGAGGCCGATGAGCAGCCCATCGGTTGAATCCTCTTTGCCCTTCGGTTAGCATGTCGGGTTCCATCTATGAGCGATCAACCCGCAAATGAGAGGCCGGAGGAACCGGTCCTGGACGAAGCTCTCCTGGAGATACTTGTCTGCCCGGCCTGCCGTGAGCCGGTGGAGCAGGACGGCCAGGAGCTTGTCTGCACGGGTTGCGGCCGCCGCTACCCTGTCCGGGACGGCATCCCCGTGATGCTCGTGGAAGAGGCGACACCGCCCCAGGAGGAAAGCGAGGGGCCGGACCAGTGAAAGCAGTCATCTCCGACATCCACGCCAACCTCGAAGCCTTCCAGGCGGTCCTGGACGACATGAAGGGGCAGGGGGCGGACGAAGTGATTTGCCTGGGCGACTTCGTCGGGTACGGGCCGAACCCGCTGGAGTGCATCGACCTGGCGGTCGACTTCGACATCACCCTGAAGGGCAACCATGAGAAGGCGCTTCTCACCGAGTTCGAGGGCTCCAACTTCAACTCCCGAGCGAAGGGCTCTCTCAACTGGACCCGGGAGCAGCTCAGTCCGCTCAACGACGACCGCGAGGCCAACCTGAAACGCTGGGATTTCCTGGGTGCCCTGGAGGACAGCCATGCGGAGGACGACATCCTTTACGTGCACGGCACCCCGCGGGAGCCCATCACCGAGTACCTCTATCCCCGCGACATCTACAGGACGGAGAAGCTGCGCGCGCTGTTCGCGGCCATCGACTGGCTCTGCTTCTGCGGCCACAGCCACGTGCCCGGTATCTGGACCGAGGACATGATATACCTGACTCCCCAGGAAGTGAACTACCGCTACCATCTGGTCAGGAAGAAGACTATCGTGAACGTTGGTAGCGTGGGGCAGCCACGCGACGGTGACAACCGGGCCACCTACGTGCTTTTCGACGGCAATCGCGTGATATTCCGCAAGGTTGACTATGACGTGGAGAAGACCGCCAGGAAGATCCGCGCCGTCCCCGAACTGGATCCCTTCCTGGCGGAACGGCTCCTGGAAGGCCGATAAAACTCCCACGGCAGCCCGGGGGTGACCCCGCGGGCCGCTTCTGCCAGCCTTCCCTGGTGCTCCAACCGGTCAGATGGACAAAGAGAACTTCGTAAAGTTCGCCCTCATCAGCGCCGTCATCCTCATCGGATGGTGGGCCCTCTACTACTTCGTGTTGCGCCCCGAACCGGCCAGGCCCGGCCGGCAGGTGGCGCGGCCTGCCGAGGTAGTGCGGGAAGCCGAGCCGGCCGAAGCGGAGGCGGTCGCTGAGCCGGAGGCGCCGGCGCGCCCCGAGGTCGTCCAGGAAGAACCCGCGCCGCCTCAACCCGAGCAGCGCGCCGTCGAACCGGCAGAGGACCTCGTCCTGGCCGGTCCCCACCTGCGGACCGAGTGGACCAACGTGGGCGCCGCGCTCCAGAAGCTCCAGATACTGGACGAGCACTACCGGGCCCCCTACAAGGTGGGCGAGGAGCGGCCGCCGCTTACCCTCCTGAAGGACTTCCAGAAGGAGGTCTACAGCGACACGCTGCGCAGCGTCACCCTCGCCGGAGAGCAGGACGGGGAGAGCTGGCAAGTGGAGCTGCCCACCCACAGGCTGCTCTACGACGTGGTCGAGCGGTCCCCGGAGCGTCTGGTCTTCGAGGCGCCCCTTCGGGGGCCGGGTGGGAGACGACTGCTGGTGCGCAAGACCGTCACCGTTTCGCCGGGCTACCACTACGGGGTAAAGCTGGAGTTCCAGAACGCCTCCGCCGAGCCGCTGGAGATAGCCTGTGAGCTGCGGGGACCTGCCGGGATCGAGCGGGAGATGCTCGAGAGCCGCTACGTGGGCACCCGCGTGGGCGTCGAGAAATCCCCGGGCGACTTCGACATCGCCAGCCGCTCGGCGGGGAAACTCCAGCCCCAGGACGAGGAGCCCAACGAGTCCTCCGGCATACGGTGGGCAGGGGCAGTGAACCACTACTTCGCGGCGGTCACGCTCTTGGGGGACAGCGACTGGGTGGACAGGGTGGCTTCCATCGCCCTCACCGAGGAAGACATCGTCCATGCCCGGGGGCGCTGGGATACGCCGACGCTCCGCCGCATGAAGGACCGACGGGGGCACGCAGACACCCCGACCGTCATCATCCACATGTCGGTCCCGCAGCCGCTGGAGCCCGGCGAGGTGGCCGTACAGAGCTATCGCATGGTGGCGGCGCCCAAGAAAGAGGGGATCCTGGAAGTCTACGACGCGGACCTCCCGGATCTGGTGGAGCTGGGCCTGGTGCCTCCGCTGAGCCGCCTGGCGCTGGGGCTGTTGAACCTGCTGCATGCGATGATCCCCAACTACGGCGTGGCCATCATCCTGCTCACGGCGTTCGTGCGCTTCCTGCTGCACCCCCTGACGCGGAAGAGCCAGTTGAGCATGGCCAAGATGCAGAAGCTTCAGCCGCAGATCGCGGAGCTCCAGAAGCAGCATGCCAACGACAAGGAGAAGCTGGCCCAGGCTCAGATGGAGCTGTGGCGGAAGTACGGCGTCAGCCCGTTGAGCGGCTGCGGGCCCCTGCTGCTGCAGATGCCCGTGCTGTTCGCCCTGTTCGGCGCGCTGCGCGCCGCCATCGAGCTGAGACACGCCGGTTTCCTGTGGATCGCCGACCTGAGCCGGCCGGACACCCTGTTCCACCTGCCCTTCTCGCTGCCCTTCCTGGGCGATGCGTTCAACCTGCTTCCGATCCTGATGGCCGTGGTGATGATGCTGAACCAGAAGTTCATGTCCACCCCCGCCGCGACCGAGCAGGCGCAGCAACAGCAGAAGATCATGAAGTGGTTCCCCCTGCTGTTCGTGCTCATCCTCTACAGCTTCCCCAGCGGCCTGTGCCTCTACCTCACCTGCAGCACCGGGATTGGCCTGCTGGAGCGCTGGCTCATAGAGAGGAAAGCCGAGGGCATAGAGCTGGAGCCGGTGGCCGAGAAGAAACGCAAGAAGCGAAGGGACCGGCGCAAGCAGCAGGGAAAAGCAAAGAAGATGAGCTGGCTGGACAGGCTGCAGAAAGTCATCGAGGAGAAAGCCGAACGCGACCGCCGCAAGCGGCAGCAGGAGTAGGTGGTCTCAGATGCCGGCCAGTTTCCTGTCGGACCGTGAGTTGCCGGCGCTCAGCTCGTCGGGGCCGAGGAACTTGACGAACCTGTGGAGCAGGTCCAGATCCAGCCGATCCTCTCCTTCGCTCAGCATCAGTTGAAGGGCCTCAAACGGCGTGCGCACGGCCGCATACGAGCGCTTCGTAGTAAGGGCGTCGTATGTGTCGATGATCCCGGCCAGGCGGGGCAGCCAGGCGATCGCTTCTCCCGACAGGCCGTCGGGGTATCCGGACCCATCCAGGCGCTCGTGGTGACTGCGGATGATCGACGTCGGTTCGAGCGGCAACGAGCGAACCTGCTCGACGATCTCCAGGCCCGCGAGCGGATGCTGCTTGACCATGTCGAACTCCTCCTCGCTCAGGGGGCCGGGTTTACTGAGGATGTCGCCGGGGACTCGGCTCTTGCCTATGTCATGCAGCAGGCCGCCCAGCCCGATCTGGCGCAGCCTGCTCGTGCTGTCAACGTCGAGCAGCTCACGCGTTGCCGCAATCAGGAAGACGCAGACGTTCACGCTGTGTGTGTAGGTGTAGTAGTCGTGGGAGGCCATGGCTGTCATGTACCAGAGCGCGTCCGGTTCCTTCATGATGGCCAGCACGGTCGCGTCCACCATGCGCTCGGCCCGCTGGATGCTCTTGCCCGAACGGGGATCCTCGAACACTTCCTTCATCACCCTGGTGGAGCTTTCGTAGACCAGCGAGCACGCCTCCTCCAGAGGGAGCAGCTCATCCCGCACGATCTGCTGGATATGCTCCTCAACGTAGCCGTAGTAGGCGTCCTTGTCCTCGCTGCGCAGGTGCAGGGCGTTCACACCCCTGTCCAGCAGACGCTGGCGGATCTCCTCGGTCAGCGGCGTCCGAGCGGACCTGTACAGGGTGTAGGACGTGGCCCCGGGCACTCGTATGTAAAGGTCCACGGGGGCGAGTGTCCCGGGCTGCATGACCGCCAGGGAGATCGGAAAGAACTGCTGGTGTTCTGCCATCTCTGTCATACTCCATAGCGAGTGCGGACCGCTGAGAGACAGACCTCCGCTCCCCCTCGTGCCGGAGGTCGGTCCGCGCAGCGGCCACTATTCGGCCCGGGCATCCCTGGGCCCGAGGAACCTGACGAAGCTCTCGAGAAGCGATGAATCAAACTGGTCCCGCATGGCCGTCAGCATCAGCTCCAGCGCGCCATACGGGTTGCGGGCGGGCGCGTAACAGCGCTCTGTGGTGAGCGCATCATAGACGTCGATGATGGTGGATAGCCGGGTCACCGGGCTCACGTCCTCCTCCGCGCGCCCATCCGGGTACCCGCTGCCGTCGAAGTGCTCGTGGTGGTTGCGGATCACTTCGGCTGTGATGCCGGGCACGTCCATGTGCCGGCTCACCAGCTCCACCCCGGCGGGCGGGTGTTCCTTGACCAACTCGAACTCCTCGGCGGTCAGTTTGCCGGGCTTGTTGAGGATCTGTCCGGGAACCTGGCTCTTGCCGATGTCGTGGAGCATTCCTCCGAGCCCGATCCTCTCCAGGCGCGGCGGGTCGGTCACCGCGAGCAGGTCCCGCGAGGCGGCCAGAAGGAACATGCAGACGTTTACGCAGTGGGTGTAGGTGTAATAATCGTGGGAGGCCATGGCGGTCATCTCCCACAGGGAGTCAGGGCTCTTCAGGATCGAGAGCACCGAACCCTTCACCATGCGCCTGGCGCGCTGCAGGTTCTTCCCCGAGCGTGGGTCCTCGAACACGTCCTCCATCACCCGCGACGAACTTGTGTAGACGATCTCCGACGCCTTCTCCGGCGGCAGCAGGTCGTCGCGGATGATCGACTCGATGTTCTCCTCAACGTACTCGTAGTAGGCTCCCTCATCCTGGGAGCGCACGTACAGCTCCTGCACCCCGTGGTCGAGCAGCCTCTCGCGCACTTCCTCGCTGAGGGCCGCTCGAACCGTCTTGTAGAGGTTGTAGGTCGGCGGCGAGCCCGACGCGATGTAGATGTTGACCGGCGCCATCGTGCCGGGCTGCATGATGGCCAGTGACACGGGGAAGTACTGCTCGGCCTGCTCGGCGACCTCAGGCATCACATGGGTCTGTTGGGCCATGGAGCACCTCTGCCGGGGCCCCTCCCCCTCGGCGGGACCCTCCTGTGTTGCGTTGCGACCCGTGGCTCGTTACGCAGGCGCGGTTGCGAGTTCTTCGCCCAGCGTCTCCCTGACGGCCGCGTCCCAACGAGCGCGCAGTCGCAGCCGGGTCTCCTTCGGGCCAAGGTACTTGATGAAGGAGCGGAGCAGGTTCTCATCAAAGAGCCCATCCATCTCCTTCAGCATCATCGCCAGCGCCTCGAAGGCGGAACGGGCGTCGGCGTAGCAACGTTTGGTGGTCAGGGCGTCGTACACGTCGATCACCGTGGCCAGCCGGACCACGTCCGCGATTCCCTCTCCGATCAGGCCATCCGGGTACCCGTGCCCGTCGTAGTGCTCATGGTGGTTGCGGATGATGCGACCGGACGCCGCCACGAGGTTCCGCGCGCGCTTCACGAGCCTGAGCCCCAGATCGGGATGCTTCTTGATCTGCTCGAACTCCTCGTGCGTCAGCCTGCCGGGCTTGTTGAGGATGTCCTCGGGTATCTGGCTCTTGCCGATGTCGTGGAAGATGCCGCCGAGCCCGATCTGCATCAGCGTGCGACGGTCCGTGATGCCCAGTACGTCCCGCGCGCCGGCAACGAGGAACATGCTGACGTGCACGCAGTGTGTGAACGTGTAGTAGTCGTGGGACGCCATCGCCGCCATGTGCCAGATCGACTCCGGGTCCTTGACAATCGACAGCACGGTCGCCTCTACCATGTCGTGCGCACGCCGCAGGTTCCGCCCCGATCGGGGGTTCTCGAAAGTGTCTTCCATCACCCGTGACGAACTCTCGTAGACGAGCTGGCAGGCCTTCTCCTGCGGCATCAGGTTGTCGCGGATGATCGAGGAGAGGTTCTCCTCAACATAGTCGTAGTAGGCGTCTCGGTCGGTTTTCAGGAGGTACAGGGAGTCCACATCGTGCTGCATGAGCCGCTCGCGTATCTCCTCACGGAGGGGGGCCTGTGCCCTTTTGTAGAGGATGAATTGCGCAGGTTCTCCCGTGTAGACGTACAGGTTGACCGGAGCGACGGTGCCCGGCTGCATAATGGCCAGCGGGATCGGGAAGTAGTCGTCCCTGTTGTCTGACGTGGCGGCCTCGAGTTGCTCCGCCGCCTGTGCCTCCTGGGAGGCATCCTGGGACATACGCTCCTCCCTGCCGCGCGGAAACCGCGACAAAAAGCCTGTACCACTCTGCAACAGCCATATTACTGCAACCTTGATGCCATTGGCCCGTCGAAACCGGATACGGGCCCCTTAGCGGCGCATCGGCCCGCAGACGGCGTCCGAAAGCAGGCACGGTTCTTGCACGTATGGGACAGGACGAGGCCCTGTTGCAGTACAGCACAGCTCCGCATCGGCCGTATGTCGGCTGACCTGCCCACCGCTGGGTGGAGGGCATCTGTGATGCGCATGATGGTTGCCACGGTTCTGGCGCTGGCAGCGCTGGCAGGCGTGCTTTGGCTGCACCCGTCACTGCGGCAGAAGGCCGAGAAGACGCTCCTCGGCGAGAGACAGGGGGCCTCCGCCCGGCTCGCGGCGCGCCCGAGACCGGCGGACGACGCCCCGGCTCC
>JASFTU010000067.1:0-8058 GCA_050050635.1 Candidatus Brocadiaceae bacterium | reverse complement strand
TGCTGAACCGCTCCACCCCCCGCGGCCGGGCCGCCGAGGACGGGAACGAACTCTTCGATCCGGGCAGCGCCCCCGTCGCGCCGGTGGAAGTCCCCCGGCAGCCCCCCTACCCCCTGGGGGAGCGCGTGCTGTGGGAGCTGAAGACGCTGGGATTCAGCCACTCCGGACACCCCCTGGACGCATGGGACGGTCGGCTGGAGGGGATATCCACCATCCCCAGCTTCGACCTGGGCAAACACGCCGCCGAGAAGGTCACCGTCGCGGGGTGGCTGGTGACCATGCGCAGGGCGGTCACCAGGAACCACGAATACATGGAGTTTCTCACGCTGGAGGACCGGCACGGCGTGGTGGAGGTGGCGATGTTCCCCGACGTGTATCGTCGCTGCGGGGCGGAGATCACGGAGGCCGGCTGCTACCGGGTGGACGGCACCGTCAAGGAGCAGCACGGCTCCTCCAGCCTGGTCGCCGACAACGTCGAGCCGATCCCCCTGGACTTCTGACTCCCGGCCAGCGCAGATGTCCAAAGTAAACGTAAGCCGGAAGACGCCCGGCACGGCTGATCCCGCCCCCACGCCCAGGGATAACGCCTTGATCACGGATGCCGCTGCGTTTACCATGCCAGCATTAGAAGTTGGGATCAGGGGAGAGCAAGATGGGAAACGTCCGGCTCTTGTCCGCCTGTATTGCCGTTCTACTCGTGACCGCTTGCACGGGCTGCACAGCCCTCGGCCTCAAGGAAGCGCCACGCCCTCCCATCGACTTCGAGGAGATCATCACCACGGCCAAGGCACGCATCTTCCCCGGCCTGGTCTACGTGAAGCCCATCCGCGAGACCTACGAGGAGGGAGAGAAGGAGCGGGAACAGGTCTTCGGCAGCGGCGTCATCATGTCCCCCGACGGCCTGGTAATCACCAACCAGCACGTGGTGGACAAGGCCATCCAGATCAACTGCGTGCTGTGGAACAAGGAACAGGTGCCGGCCGAGCTGATCGGCGAGGACAAGGAGACCGACCTGGCCTTGATTCAGATCGAGTGGGACAGGGAGGAGCCGCTGCCGGTCGCGGAGTTCGCCGACTCCGATCAGGTGACCGAGGGTCAGTTCGTGATGGCGCTGGGGGCACCGTTCGGCTTCACCCGCAGCATCTCGCTGGGCATCCTCTCGAACACCCGGCGCTACGTGGGCTTCCGAACCATGTATAAGTACAACCTGTGGCTGCAGACGGACGCCTCCATAAATCCGGGCAACAGCGGCGGCCCCCTGGTAGACAAGGAAGGCCGGATCGTCGGCATCAACACACTCGGTGTCGGCTGGGGAGCCATAGGGCTGTCGATACCCTCCAACGAGGTGAAGCGGATCGTGGCCCGGCTGAAAGAAGACGGGAAGGTCGTCCGCGCGTGGGCCGGACTGGAGCTGCAGGCCCTGAAGGACTTCGACTCCAACACCTTCATCGACGCCGACGAAGGGGTGCTGATCAAGGGGGTCGAGGAGGAGTCCCCCGCCCAGGAAGCCGGCCTTCAGAGCGGTGACATCCTGGTCGAACTCAACGGCGAGAAGGTCCACGGCACCTACGTCGAGCAGTTGCCGCACATCCGCTGGGCAGTCGGTGACCTGCCGCCGGGGGAAGAAGCGCGGCTGAAGGTCCGGCGGGGCGACCGGCGGCTGCTGCTCGGCATGACACCGGTCCTGAAGGGCGAGGTCGAGGGGGAGGACTTCGACTGCCGCCGCTGGAACATGACCGTCAAGGGCATCACCAAGCATGCCAATCCCACGCTCTACTTCTACCGCAGGGAGGGTGTCTTCATCCGTGCCGTGCGCCACCCTGGCAATGCGCGAGACGCCGGCCTGCGCATGAACGATATCGTTCTCCGGATAGGCGAGCGGGCCATAGAGAAAGTCGAGGACGTGGAAGAGGTCTATGACGAGCTGATGGCGGACGAAGAGCGCGAGAAGAAGGTTCTGATCAAGGTGCTCCGCAACGGACTGGAGCGGCTCTTCGTTCTGGACTACCGCAAGGACTATGAAAAGGAGGACTGACAATGCGAGTCGCGCAGATATGGACGGCGTTCCTGCTGGCGATGGTGGTGATCGGAATCGCGCCGGCGCGGGCCGCCGATAAGCCGGAAGAGACCGAAGAGCGAGCGCGCCTGGAGGCCATGCTTCAGGCGGGGAGGAGCGGCCTCTGCCGGGTGCACTACTACTTCAAACGGCCCGAGGACGAAGTGCCGGGCGGCTACGACATGTTCTCGGCCATGTCCCAACTGAGCGAGTTCCAGTACGACGCCTTCATCGACAAACAGAAGAGCCTCCTGACCTCCGGCGTGCTCCTGGACGACGAGGGCCACGTGCTGGTCGGCGACCTGCACCTGGAAGGCAAGTACATCGACCGCATAGAGGTAGTCGCCCCCGACGGGACGCGATACGCCGCCGAACGCGACAGGTTGCTGGACCGCGCTCCGGCCGCGATCCTGCGGATCGCCGGGCCCCTCCAGGGATGGGAGCCCCCCGAGTACGTGCTCCGGGAGCGAATAACGGAGCCCGGCTCCGCCTTTGTGGTCTCCCTCAGCCAGATGGGCCGCCGGTGGTGGCTCTCGCGGAGCGAGGTGGGTGAGGGCTACGCCTACACCGGAACGGGAGCCGAACCCGACGTGATCGGCGGACAGCTCAACACGCAGGCCCTCCGGGGCATGCTGCCCGGGGTCTCGTATGATCCGTACGCCATGTGGAGAGGGACGAACCTGTCGGAGATGTCGGCCGCCGCCAGCGAGCCGGCCCTGCTCTGCAACGAGGAGGGGCAGCCCATCGGCGCCATGGTGCCGACCTGGCCCCTGGACCCCCTCCAGGAGGCCTCCGACTGGCAGCACCAGCGGCTCCTGAACGGTCCCGCCTTCACCTTCGAGTGGCTCGATCAGTTCGTCGAGAGTTGCCGCGAGCAGTTCGGCGAGAAAATGCACAAGTGCCGCATTCTGTACCGCCAGGAAGGTGAAGAGTCCGGCGGGATGGGCATGATGTCCCGCATCATGTCCACAATGGGCCAGCGCATGGTGGGCGGGGACGAGAAGGAGTGGGTCACTTACGGCCTGGCCGTCGAGCCCACCCGCCTGCTGGTGCCTCTACCCATCAGCCGGGAGCAGGCAGCCAGGATTGAAAGCATCGAGCTGACCGTCGGGGGGGAGACGCGTGCGGGGGAATTCGCCGGAGCCTTCAAAGACCTCGGCGCTTTCCTTGTCGATCTGACCGAGGGCAAGTTCCCGGCCACGGCCGTTGTGCGCCAGGCCGACCGCCCGGAGCGTATCCGGCTGTTCTTCACGGCGTCAGCCAGCGAGAAGTTCGGTAAGAAACACCTGGAGGTGCGGCCCAACCGCTGGCTGGCCGAGGGCCGGGGATACAGGGACGAATACCACGTCTCGCCGGTGCACACGGTGCGCCGGGGCACCTGGATCCTTGACGAGGAGCTGAACGTGGTGGGCCTCTATGCCCGCCAGCGGATCGAGGGCGAGGAGCTGAGCCAGCTCGGGCAGGACATGATGCTCAGGTACGCCATGGGCGAGATGGGGGGCGAGGCCCGCGTCTTCTGGTCGGGGGAGGTGGCTCATGTACTGGGCGACCCCGTGGCCCACTACGACCCCCAGATACGCCACAAGACCAGGGAAGAGGCCAAGCGTATCGCCTGGCTCGGAGTGGAGTTCACGCCCCTGAACCGGGAGCTGGCCAAGCAGCTCGAGGTGGAGAAGCAGACCAAGGACGGCAAGATCGGCCTCTACGTGAACCGCGTCTACGCCGGTTCCCCGGCCGGCGGCATGGGCATCGCCCCGGGCGACATCCTCCTGCGGATCGATACGCGCAAGAGGCCCCACCCCGTCGAGCTGAATATGTCGGAGTACGGGGCGTCTTCGTTCCGGTTCGACTGGACGCAGTACATGGACTACCAGTACATGGAGGAGTACGGCGGCACGCAGCCCAAGTGGCCGCCCAGGCTCAACTACCTGACCATGCTGCTGCAGACCATCGGCGAGGGCGAGGATGTGACGCTCACCTACCTGCATGAGGGACAGGAGATCTCCGAGGACTTCACCATCGAGCTGGCGCCCCGCGACTTCGCCAGCGCGGAGAAGTACAAGAACAAGGAGATCGGCATCACGGTCAAGGACGTCACCTACGAGGTCCGGGCCGCGCTTCGCCTGCCGGACGAGAAGCCGGCCGTCGTGGTCGCCAAGGTCGAACCCGGCAGTCCCACGGAGGTCGCGAAGATCCGGCCCTTTGAGCTGATAACCGCCATAGACGGTGCGGCGGTCGGTTCGGCGGACCAGTTCGAGGAACGCATCGAGGCGGCCCTGGAGCAGGACGAGCCCAGCGTGCGGCTGACAGTGGAGTACCTGGGCAAGTCGCGGCTGGCCGACCTGGAGCTGACGCAGGCCGAGGCCGCCGAATCCGGCGAAGGCGGGGAGTAGAAAGCCCGGATCGAGGACCGGGACCGGCGTCGCACGCGCAACCTGGTCGCACGTTTGTCATGCGTTACGGGCCGTTGTTATACTGGCCCGCGTCATGGCGAAGAAGTGGATACTCCCTGCCGACAATCGGCAGCACGTCACGCGGCTGACGGACAGCCTGCGCATAGGCGAAGTCACGGCCCGGATGCTGGCAAACCGGGGGCTCACGGACGTCGGCCTCGCCCAGCAATTCCTCCAGCCCAGCCTTCACCAACTGCGAGACCCCTGTGAGGATCCCTCCGTGCGGGGAGCCGCCGCCTTCCTGATGGACGCCATCCGGGAAGGCAAGCGCATAACCGTCTTCGGGGACTACGACGCCGACGGCATCTGCGCGGCCGCCGTCCTGATGAGGGCACTGCGTTTCCTCGACGCCAGCGCGGACATATACATCCCCCACCGCATCGAGGAAGGCTATGGCCTGAGCTGCGACGCGTTGCGGGAGCTGGCCGGGGCGGGCACCGACCTGATCGTCACCGTGGATTGCGGCATCTGTGCCGCCCGCGAGGTCGCGCTGGCTCACGAGCTGGGCATGCACGTGGTGGTCACCGATCACCACGAGCCGCGGGACAACCAGCCGGAGGTGCCCCACCTGCTCAACCCGAAGCTTCCGCAGTGCTGCTTCGGGTACCAGTACCTGGCGGGGGTGGGCGTTGCGTTCAAGCTCGTGTGGGCTCTGGGGCAGCAGCTCTCCGAGGAGGAGAAGGTCTCCGAGGAGTTCAAGGATCTCCTGATGGAGGCCCTGGCCCTTGTGGCCATCGGGACGGTGGCCGACGTAGTGCCACTGGTGGACGAGAACCGGGTACTGGTCCACTACGGCCTGAAGACCATTGCCGGGGCGGACCGTCCCGGGTTGACGGCCCTCCTGGAGGCCGCCCGGGTCAACAGCAACTACGTCTCCGCCTCAGACATCGCTTTCCGGGTCGCGCCGCTCCTCAACGCGGCCGGTCGCATGGGCAAGCCCGACGCGGCGGTCCAGCTTCTGACCACCTGGGACGGCGCCCGGGCCGGGGAGCTGGCCGCCGAGCTTTCCCGGCAGAACAGGCGCCGCCGGCGCGTCCAGAGTGCAGCCTGCAAGGAGGCGGTCCGGGTGGTCCGGGAGACCGACGGCCTCAGCGAGAGCAACTGCATCGTGCTGAGCGGCCCCGACTGGCACCAGGGCATCGCCGGGCTGGTCGCCTCACGGGTCGCCGAGACGTTCTGGCGTCCGACCTTCGTGCTGACCACCGACGGCGAGACGGCACAGGGCAGTGCCCGCAGCATCGGCGGTTTCCCGCTCTACAGGGCCGTCGAGCGGTGCGCCGACCTGCTGGACCGCTTTGGCGGGCACGAAGGCGCGGCCGGCGTGGCCATGCCGGTGGGCAACCTGGAGGAGTTCCGGGAGCGCATCAACGAAGTGGCTGCAGAGCTGACGCCGGTCGAGGCGCCCACGCCCGAGCTGGCGCTGGACGGCGAGTTCCAGCTCTCCCAGTTGAGCCTGGATCTGCTCCGGGAGCTGGACCTGCTGGCTCCCTTCGGCGAGGGAAATCCGCCACCTCTGTTCGCCGCCTCCGGGCTCCGAGTGGTCGGCAATCCCCGTACCGTGGGCAGCGGCAACACGCACCTGGCCTTCATGGTGCGACAGGGCAACACCACGCTGAGGGCATTCGCGGCGGGCAAGGCCGAGTGGCTGGACCATTTCCGCGCCCGCAGGGGGGAGGAGTTCTCGCTGGCGTTCGAGCCCAACATCAATCGCTATGGGGGCACGCCGAAGGTCGAGATGCGGGTCGAAGATCTCCAGTGGGACGAGGAAAGGCTCGTGGAGCGCCGCCCCTCGCCGGAGTAAACCTTTCCCGTGCCCCGGGCTCAGGGCAGCCGTTCCACCTCGTCCCAGATCTCCTCCAGAGCGAAGGCGACGATCGGGGCGGCGTGCGATCCCCCGTGGCCGCCGGGCACCCTCTCGTTCACGACGGCGAAGGCGATCCCGGGGTCCTCGAACGGGGCAAAGCCGGCGAACCACGCGTGCTTCAGTTCGGTGTCGCCCAGCTCCGCGGTGCCGGTCTTCCCCGCGACCCGGAAGGGGTCGAGGCCCGCCCTCCGCGCGGTGCCGCTTTCGACGACCAGTCGCATTCCCTCGCGGACCGTCCGCAGGTTTTCCTCGCTCACGGGTACCTGCGCGAACTCCGGCTCAAACCGCTCCACCACTGCACCGGCCGCATCGGTCGCACGGTGGAAGAAGTGCGGCGTGTAGAGCCTGCCCCCGTTCGCAATGGCCGCCATCGCGTTGGCTACCTGAACCGGCGTGCACAGGAGCCTGCCCTGGCCGATCGACAGGTTGATGATCTGGAACGTGGCGCGAGCGTTGGGCACCTGTCCCGATCGCGAGAACGGCAGGTCCACGCCGGAGGGCACGCCCAGCCCGAACCGGCGCCCCCACCGGGCGAGCCCCTCGCCTCCCGCCCCCAGGCCCGCGTTGTAGAAGTAGATGTTGCACGAATGCTCGATGGCGGGAACCAGGGAAAGCGTTCCGTGGCCCCAGCGCGATGCGCAGTGGAAGGGACGGTTAGCGAAGCGCTGCACCCCCCGGCAGGTGAACCGGGTGGCGGGGGCGATCGCGCCCTCCTCCAGTGCCGCAATGGCGGTGATGACCTTGTAGACCGACCCGGTGGGAAGAGCCGCCTGGGTGGGGCGGAACAACAGCGGCCTGCGTTCGTCCGCCGCCAGCTTCGGAAAATCGTCCCGGTACGTAGCCAGATCGAAGCTCGGATACGTGGCCGCCGCCAGCACGGCGCCGGTGTGGACGTCCAGTATCACCAGCGCCCCCTGCTTGAATCCCAGCTCCGGGGTTTCGGCGGCGCGGCGCAGCGCGCCGTTTGCGGCCTGCTGGAAGTCCTGGCGCAGTGTCAGGTAGACCTCACGTCCCGGCTCGGGGGGCAAGCGTCGTGACTGCTTCTCCACACGCAGAATGCGGAAGTTCAGCCGCTTGATCACGTGGCCCCGCCGGCCCCTCAGGTCGGCCTCACGAGCCGCCTCCATCCCGCTCCTGCCGATCCGGTCGTCCATCTTGTAGCGGTCGGCGATCTGCGAGACCGGCATGCGCATCGTCCAGTGCGAGTCCTCCCGGCACACCTCCCGCCACTCCTCCGGGTTCAGAACGCCCACTTCTCCGACGATGTGCGGCGCGAGCGTGCCGTTGGGATGGCAGCGGCGGGCGTTTTCCAGGCACACGACACCGGGGAACCGGTCGGGTTCAGCGCGGACGAGGGCGGCCACTTCCGGGGCCACGTCCCGGACGACCCAGTGGGGCTGGTTCTGCTCCACTACCCGGACGTGCTCGAGGCCGGTGTTCCTCTGCACGGCCCGTCGGATGCGTTCCACCCGTCGGATGATGCGGGCCGCGCGCCCGCGCAGTTCCTCGACCGACCTGCCGGTCAGCGCGGCGACCCGATGCTGCCAGCCCTCGTCGCTGAGACGGCCATAGTCAACGCCCAGGTCGAAGGAGGGCAACTGAACGGCCAGCGGAGTGCCCCACCGCGTGTAGATGCCGCCCCGCACGGTATCGACGACGTGACTGCCGCTGGCGCGGGTGAAGGA
>JASFTU010000066.1:0-8060 GCA_050050635.1 Candidatus Brocadiaceae bacterium | reverse complement strand
CCACTGCTGCTTCTCGCCGAGTCGCCTGGCTGCCTCCAGGCGACCTTGCGCCTCTGACGACACGGGCAGGGCTATCCGCGGAGGGGTGGTGGGCCGCCCCTGACCCCCGGCCGGCCCCGCACAGATAAGCACCGGCACCAGCAGCCCCAGGAGGAGACGGACCCGTGTCCTCGCGACGCGGCTGAGGTGATCTGTGTCGGTTTGTGGCAACCGGGCCACGAGCCGCCCCTTCGGCGAGCATTCGGGTACCTGAGGAGCTTATTGTACCGAGGCGAGCGGGGAGCCGCCATACGAGGCTGCGGCCCCGACGCCCATGTGCTTGTTTCGTTTTTCTTGACGAAAAAGCGAAACTCTTGGTAGTATGTATGAAATGGTGAAGGCAGGGGGGAGGTAACTGCCTGAGGGGATCCCTCCCAACCGTTTTCTCTTGGGTGAGGAACGATAGGATGTCGGCTAAGCGGAGAAGATCCGGCTGGAGCAAGGAGAAGATCGTCAACCGGATAAAGGTCCTCCACGAGAAAGGGGAGGATCTATCCTACAACCGGATGGCCCGGCGCCGTCAGGGCCTGCTCGCCGCTGCGAACTACCACTTCGGGGGTTGGGGTGCGGCCGTCAATGCGGCGGGTCTTGACTACGCCAGAGACGTGCGCAGGATACCCAAGTGGACGAGGGACAAGATCATCGAGGCCATCAAGGAGGCCTACGAGGCGGGCGAGGACCTGTCCTGGACGAGCGTCACCAAGAACAAGGATTACTCGGCGCTGGCCTATGCAGCGATCCGCGACAACCAGTTCGGGAGCTGGGACGATGCCCTGGCGGCGGCGGGGATAGACCCCGCTGACGTGCGGCGTTACGAGTCCTGGGACGAGGATAAGATCGTACGTCGCATCAGGGAACGCAAAAAGAAGGGCCAGCCGCTCAACTCCAAGGCGATGCAGGAGCAGGCCTCCAAGCTGTTCAACGCCGCACTGAACTACTTCGAGGGATGGGACAAGGCTTTGGAGGCGGCGGGCATCAAGCCCGAAGACGTCTACAAGCGGCGTCGCTGGAGCACTAAGATCATCAAGAAGGAGATCAAGGAGCTCCACCGCCAGGGCGAGGATCTGGCCGCACCGAACATGCGCAAGAACCACTCGTCCCTCTACAGCGCGGCCTGTAAGTACTTCGGCACCTGGACCGGTGCCCGGGAAGCCTGCGGCATCCGGAGGAACTACCACAAGAGACGGCGCAAGTAGCGGCGCGCCTCACTCACCCCATTCGATGCGGGTCAGGCCGTCCTCGTGGAGGGCATCATCCAGTTCGTTGGTGACCTGCTCGAAGTTCACGTCACGCTGGTACCTCAGCACCAGGTCGTACACGACCTCCTGCTCGTGCCGGTCGGTGGTGCATTTGATGATGGCGAACGAGTGCGGCCTCAGCAGGGAGCGGAGGGTGCCCAGACGTTGCCCGGGGGCGTGGAACGTGAGGGCGAGGGTGACGTAGCGGTCCTTCTTCTCCATGGCATGCTCCAGACGCGTGACAGCCAGCAGCGCGAACATGGTGAGCAGCCACGCGAAGAGCGCCGGCACTGCATAGCCTGCGCCGATCGCGAGCCCGAGTGCAGCGGTCACCCAGATGGAGGCGGCGGTGGTAAGTCCCCGTATCTTCGTGCCCAGAACGATGATGGCTCCTGCCCCCAGAAACCCCAGGCCACTGAGGGCGTGCCCGGCGATGCGGCCCGGGTCGGCCCGAACGATCCCCTCCGCCGACCGGCCCGCGAATACCTCCGGTACGTGCAGCGAGACGAGCATGATCAGCGCGCACCCGATGCCCAGAAGCATGTGCGTGCGCACCCCGGCGGCCCGCCCGTGACGCTCGCGTTCCCAGCCTATGGTGCCGCCCAGTACGGCGGCCAGAGCGATGCGAGCAAAGATATGTAGCGACAGGCCGCCCGAAGCGGCCAAGACGTGGACAACGGTCATGCATGCTCTCCTGTCGACGCAGTGTCGAGGGTCCCTACCATGCTATAGGACGCCGGCGCTTCGGCAAAGGGTGGCCCCCCGGGGTTGCTTGCCCCTTTTTGGTGGCATCGGGTAGAATCCGGCGGGGCGGCCCCGCGGCCGGACGCCGGCCGAATCACCAGCTTTAGGCAGCGGAAGGCTCGATGACATGACCGACACTTCCGGGGAAGGCGACCGTCCCGACCGGTCGTGCCCTACCTATCTTCCCTATCTCACCTGGGCCCTGCTGGGCCTGCTGTGCGCCTGGTTTGCGGTATGGTTCTTCTTCCAGCGGCCCACCACCGACGAGCAGCTTCGACTGGCCTCCTTCCGACGGGCGTTGCGGTTCATCCCGCAGGCGTACGTCTATGAGGTGGACCAGGGCGGAATCTACGAAGGGGCAATGGATGGCATGCTGAACGCTCTGGGCGACAGGTACAGCGCGTACATCGCTCCCGAGCAGAACGTCCGCCTGCAGGAGGAGACTGAGGGTGAGTTCGGAGGGATAGCGGTGATCGTGACCGCCAGGGACGGCCTGCCCGTCGTCGTTGAGGTGGACCCGAAGGGGCCGGCGGGAAGAGCGGGCGTCGAGGCCGGCGACGTGATGACGCACGTGGAGGGGGAGGACATCTCCGGCCTGCCGCTGCAGGAAGTCGTGGAAAGAATTCGCGGGGAGATCGGCACCGACATACGGCTCCGGTTCCACCGACCCGCTACCGGCGAGACCCTGGACTACACGCTCACCCGGGCGAAGATCCACATCCGCAACGTGACGTGGAAGATGCTGGACGACCGGATAGCGTACCTGCGTCTTCGGGCCTTCGACAGGAACTGCGCCCCCGAGGTCGAGGAAGCACTCCGGCAGATCCAGGAGCAGGGGGCCGGGGGGCTGATCCTGGACCTCCGCACCAACGGTGGTGGCCTGATGAAGCAGGGGCTTCAGGTCTCCGACATGTTCCTCAGCGACGGCCGGATAGTCAGCGTCCGCACACGGGCCCGCTCGGAGACGTTCGACGCCGACCAGGAAGCGGCGCTGACGAAGGAGATGCCGCTCGTGGTGCTGGTGGACTACATGACGGCAAGCGCCGCGGAGATACTCGCCGGCGCTCTGCAGGCGAACGGGAGGGCCACCATCGTGGGCACTCAGACGCAGGGCAAGGGGTCGTTCACGGAGCTGCTTCAGTTGCCCGACGGCGGAGCGGTGAACCTGACCGTGGGGCACTACGAACTGGCCGGGGGCAGGCTCGTCGAAGGGAAAGGGATCGCGCCCGACGTCCTTGTGGGGGAGCTGCCCCCCATGCCGCGGGATGATCCCGGGACGTACAGGGAGTGGATCGAGCAGTACTGGAGCAGCCGAAAGGAGCAGATGGAACGCGCCGTCGAACTGCTGAAGGAGAAGCTGCAGCCCGAGTGACAACCCGCGCGGAGGGAGCCATGCGGACGACGCGCACGAAGATCGTGGCCACGCTCGGCCCGGCCAGCGAAGGGCCCGACATGGTCCGCCGACTCATTGCGGCCGGCGTAGACGTCTTCCGGCTCAACTTCAGTCATGGCGACCACCAGAGCCACGCCCGGCACATCCGGTGCATACGCGAGGCGGCCGAGGAAATGGACGCCCCGGTCGCCGTGCTGCAGGACCTCCAGGGCCCCAGGATAAGGACCGGTCGCCTGAAGGAGCACAAGCCGGTTACGCTCCAGCAGGGCGATGAGGTGACGCTTCGTGCCGGTGACTTTGCCGGCGACGCCGCTGCGGTCTGCGTCAACTACGAGCACTTCGCCGAAGACATCACAGCGGGTGACCGCGTGATGGTGGGGGACGGCGTGGTTGAGCTCGAAGTGCTGTCGACGGAGGGAGACGAAGTCCGCTGCAGGATCGTCAGCGGGGGGGAGCTGCGGGAGCATGAGGGCATGAATCTGCCGGGGGTCGCCCTGAGCATCAGCTCGCCCACCGAGAAGGACATCGCCGACCTGGAGTTCGGGCTGGACCAGGGCGTGGACTTCGTCGCGCTCAGCTTCGTGCAGAGCGCGGACGACGTCCACAGGCTCAAAGAAGCCATGCGGCGGCACAGCGGTTCCGACGCCACGGTTCCCGTCATACCCAAGATCGAGAAGCCCGAGGCTTTGGAGAACCTGAGGGCGATCCTGACGGCATCCGAGGGCGTGATGGTGGCGCGGGGCGACCTGGGGATCGAGATGCGCACCGAGGAAGTGCCCGTGGCCCAGAAGAAGATCATCGCGACGGCGAACCGGCTGGGCATACCTGCCATCACGGCAACCCAGATGCTGGAGTCCATGGTCGAGCGACCCCGCCCCAGCCGGGCCGAGGCGAGCGACGTCGCCAATGCCATACTGGACGGCACCGACGCCCTGATGCTCAGCGGGGAGACTTCCATCGGCAACTACCCCGTCGCGAGCGTCCGCGTCATGGACAGCATCGCACGGGAGACCGAGGAACACATGCGTCGCGCCGGAGTCTGGGCCGCTCCCGAGGTCGAGGAGGTGGCGCATCGCCAGCAGCACGCCCTGGCAAACGCCGCCTGCATGATCGCCGAACGCCTGGGAGTGGCCGGAATCGTTCCGTTCACGCTCACCGGCAGCACGGCACGCTACATCTCGCAGCGGAGGCCGACGGCGCCCATATATGCCCTGACGCCGGCGGATGCCACCCGTCGCCGCCTCACGCTGCTCTGGGGTGTCCAGCCGGTGATGCTGGACGTCTTCGACAGCACCGACCAGATGGTCGAGCAGGGGCGGGCGCGCCTGACGGAAATGGGCCTGGTCTCCTCGGGTGACACGGTCGTCTACGTGGCGGGTGCCTCCACGCGTACGCCCGGCGGCACCGACATGCTGAAAATCCAGCGGTTCGAGCCGGAGTAGGGGGCCGGCACCCGCCCGTGTCCGCCTCGCGTTGATTTCTGTCCGATACCGAGTACCATGCTCTCTGGAGCACCGTCACCGAAGATCGACGGGCAGCAGACGGAGGAGTCCTCCCTCATTTTGCGCAGGATGCCGATGCAGTGGCGCAGAATCGGCGTGAGGGCCATTTCCCACGAAAGGGCCCCAGAACGCGGCCAGGGGGAGAAACGCGTCTTCTGGGGCTCCTGTGTGCTCCTGGTGGGCCTTGCGCTGGTTGTGCCCGTGTGGTCGGGCTGCTCGAACGATCCCTATCCCCCCGCCGAAGGCAAGAAGATCGTCTACGGCGTCCTCGGCGAGGACCCGCACGGCCTGGACCCCGTCCAGACGGGCGATACGCTGTCGGCCGGGGTGGCGGCGCAGATCTACGAAGCGCTCTACGAGTACCACTTCCTGAAGCGCCCCTACGAGCTGAAGCCCGCGCTGGCGGCCGAGATGCCGCGCGTTTCCGAGGACAGGCTCACCTACACCATACCGATCAAGAAGGGCGTTTACTTCCAGGACGATCCCTGCTTCACGGCGACGGGGGGCAAGGGGCGGGAGGTCACGGCGGGGGACTTCGTCTACTCGATCAAGCGCCTGGCCGACGCGGGGAACAAGCCCCGCGGCTGGTGGCTGCTTCAGGGTAAGATCCTGGGACTGGACGAGTTCCACGAGGAGTCGGTCGAGCGCAAGCAGAAGAATGAGGGCATGGACTACTCCCGCCCGGTCGAAGGCCTGAAGGCCGCCGACCGCTACACCCTCCGGATCCGGCTGACCGAACCGTATCCCCAGCTCAAGTACGCCCTCGCCATGACGTACACCGCCGCTACCCCGCGGGAAGCCGTGGAGTTCTACGGCCCGGAGTTCCACAACCACCCGGTCGGGACCGGTCCGTTCCGGCTGAAGGAGTGGAGCAAGAGGTGGCGACTGATACTGGAGCGCAACCCCACCTACCGGGAGGACTTCTACCCGACCGCGGGCGACCCGGAGGACCGGCGGGCGGGGCTACTGGAGGACGCCGGCAAGAGGATCCCGTTCGTGGACGGCATCTACTACACGATCATGTACGAGGCCCAGCCGGCATGGCTCTACTTCAAGCAGGGCTACCGGGACATCTCGGGTATCAGCAAGGACTTCTTCGAAGAGGCGATAACCCCGCAGAAGGAACTGACGGGCGAGTTCCGTCAGAGAGGTATCACGCTGACCAAAATGGTGGAGTCCGACGTCTTCTACGTGGGCTTCAGCATGGAGGACGAGGTCGTCGGGACGAACCGCAAACTGCGGCAGGCCATGAGCCTGGCCTACGATACCGAATGGCGGATAGAGCACTTCCACAACGGGCGTGCTCTGAGCGCTCAGAGCCCGATCGCCCCGGGGATATTCGGCTACGACCCCGACTACAGGAACCCGTACAAGCAATACGATCTGGAGAAGGCGCGGCGCCTGCTGGCAGAGGCCGGCTACCCGGAAGGTAAGGATGAGAACGGCAAGCCCCTGGTGATCACCTACGATATCGGCAGCTCCGGGCCGGCTGCGCTTCAGCGCGCCCAGGCGTTCATGGCGGACATGAAGCAGATCGGCATTCGCGTGGAGATCCGCACGAACACGTGGGCCGAGTTCCTCCGCAAGATCCGCGAAGCGCGCACGCAGGTCTTCAGCCTGGGCTGGATTCTGGACTACCCGGATCCGGAGAACTTCCTGCAACTGCTCTACGGTCCCAATCGGGCGCCCGGGCCCAACAGCACGCTGTACGACAACCCGGAGTACAACCGGCTGTTCGAGGAGATGAAGGCGATGCAGAACACCCCCGAGCGCTACCGGATCATCCGCCGGATGGTGGACATCGTCGTGGAGGATGCGGTGTGGATACCCAGCGTCCACTCCGTCAGTTACGTCCTGAAACACCGGTGGGTGGAGAACGTGAAGCCGCACGGGATTACCGGCGGTTACACCAAGTACAGGGATATCGACGCTGAGCTCCGGGACAGGCTGCGCAGGGAGTGGAACAGGCCCAACTACATGGTGCTCGCCGCGGTGGCGGTTGTGCTGGGAGGTGTACCGCTGGTTCTGGTCCTCCTCGGCGGGAACGCTTCGGGGAGGGTGCGGCAGCCATGATCGCCTACGTCGTCCGCCGCGTGCTCTACACCATTCCTCTGGTTCTGGGCGTCTGCCTTATCACGTTCTTCCTCTTCGAAGTGGTGTTCTCGCCGCGCGACAGGGCAATCCGAGAGCTGGGAAAGCATCCCTCCGAGAAGCAGATCCAGGATATCCTCCACACGCGCGGCTGGGACAAGGGGCTGTTCTACAACGAGGGGGCCGAGGGCCGGGAAAGGTTCCTCGACACGCGTTTCGTCAACCACATGAGTCGGCTGCTGCGGTTCGACTTCGGTCGGTCGGAGAAGACCCACGAGGAGATCGGCGCGAAGATACGCCGCGGGATGGTGCCTTCGCTGACGCTGACCGTCCCGATCTTTGCCCTCGGCCTTACGGTGGCCATCTCGCTGGCGCTGGTGGTGGCCTTCTTCCGCGCCACTTACCTGGACCTGTGGGTCGTCGTCATCTGCGTCGGTTTCATGTCGATCTCGGTCCTCGTCTACATCATCGGCGGTCAGTATGTTCTGGCGCAACACATGAGGTTGTTCCCGGTCTACGGGTACGCCCGGGGGATTCCTGCCGCGCAATTCCTGCTTCTGCCCGTTCTGATCGCCCTGCTGAAGGGGCTGGGCAGCGACGTCCGGTTCTACCGCACGGTCTTCCTGGAGGAGATCAACAAGGACTACGTCCGGACGGCGCGATCGAAGGGCCTCAGCGAGCGGCTGATCCTGTTCAAGCACGTGTTGAAGAACGCCATGGTGCCCATCCTGACGCGGACCGTCCTGGCGATCCCGTTCCTGTTCATGGGTTCGCTGCTCCTGGAGCGGTTCTTCGGCATCCCCGGCCTGGGCAACATGACCATCGAGGCCATAGAGAGCGGGGACTTCAGAGTGCTCAGCGCAATGGTGTACCTGGGCGCGCTGCTGTTCGCCGCGGGCAACCTGGCAACCGACATCAGCTACGCTGTGTTCGACCCGAGGATTGCGCTCCGATGAACGGCCTGCCCGAGCGGAAAGTCAGGTCCCTCTGGGGGGAAGCCTGGCACCGAGTGCGCGGGAACGGGCTGGCGATGGTTTGCCTGGGCGTCATATC
>JASFTU010000065.1:0-8170 GCA_050050635.1 Candidatus Brocadiaceae bacterium | reverse complement strand
GCGCCCCTGCGAGGAGGCCCTGCAGCGGCTGGGCGTCGACACGCGCTATGTGATGCCCGGCTCACCACAGGGCTGGGAACGCCACGTCGCCGAAGACAGCACCGGTTACACCTACGTCGACCGATGGGGGATTGAACTCCGGATGCCCAAGGAGGATGGCTACTACTTCGACATGGTGGGGCACCCGCTGGACGGCTTGACCGTCGAAGACCTGGACTCCTATCCTTGGCCGGATCCGCAGGACCCCGGCCTGACGGAGGGTCTGCGCGAGCAAGCTCAGATGCTGTCCGAGCAGACCGACTATGCCCTTGTCGGCGATCCGTCCACGTCGCTGTTCGAGCGGGCATGGTATCTGCGGGGGTTCCAGAACTTCATGATCGACCTGGTTACCGACGAGAGTTTCGCCACGGCACTGCTGGACAGGATCCTGGAACTCAGGATGGCGGGCCTGGAGAGCTTCCTGGGAGAGGTCGGCGACTACATTCACGTGATCCGGCTCGGCGACGACCTCGGGCAGCAGGGCGGACCCCTGATAGCGCCCCCGCTCTATCGGCGCCTGGTCAAGCCGCGACAACGGGAACTGATCCGATTCATCAAAGCGCGCACCGACGCTTACGTCTTCTACCACACCTGCGGCTCCGTGGTGGAGTTCGTGCCCGACCTGATCGAGATAGGCGTTGACATACTGAATCCCGTCCAGGTCTCGGCGAAGGGCATGGATCCGGCGCAGCTGAAAGATCGGTACGGTGACCGCCTCTGCTTCTGGGGCGGCGTGGACACCCAGCACGTGCTGCCCCACGGAACGCCGGAAGAGGTCAGACAGGAAGCGCGCCGCCGCATCGAGCAACTCGCCGCGGGCGGCGGCTACGTCCTCAACGCCGTACACAATATCCAGCCCGACGTACCGCCCGAGAACGTCCTCGCCATGTACGCCGCAGCGGACCCGGATTAGACCGGGGGCACAATTCCGTGCGCGCGGTCCACCCTCGGGGCGGGCACTCGAGGCCGGGCGATCATCGATCGGAACAGGTGTTGAGAGGAATCGAGGATGGCAACCCCGAACATCGTCTACATCCTGGCCGACGACATGGGCTATGGAGACCTGCATGCCAATAACCCGGCCTCGCGCATCCCCACGCCGCACCTGGACAGGTTGGCGGCGCAGGGCATGCGCTTCGCCGACTCGCATGCGGGGTCGAGCGTCTGCACTCCAAGCCGCTATGCGGTCCTGACCGGCCGGTACGCCTGGCGGTCTCGTCTGAAGCACGGAATCGTGTGGGAATGGGATGGGCCACTTCTCGAACCAGACCGCCTCACAGTGGCGGCTCTGCTGCAGCAACACGGCTACTCCACGGCGTGTTTTGGGAAGTGGCACCTGGGGTGGGACTGGCCCACCAGGAACGGCGAGCACCCGAACGAAACCCTCCCCTTCGGTCGGTGGGGAGGCGATGTTCCCCGGGCGCCGTATGAGGAGAACATCGACCATTCGGGCCGATTGGGCGGCGGGCCGGTCGACCGGGGTTTCGACCACTACTTCGGGGTCGACGTGCCGAACTTCCCGCCCTATACCTGGTTCGAGAACGACCGTCTGCTCGAGATCCCGACCCAACCCAAGCCGGATGATATGTACGGTCACCCGGGCCTGGCCGTGCCGGACTGGTCGCTCGAGAGGATGATCCCGGAGTTCACGCGCCGCTGCGTGCGTTACATTGAGGAAAGAGCGCAAGCCGACGAGCCGTTCTTCGTCTATTACCCACTCACCTCACCCCATTCGCCCATCGTGCCGAACGAGCCCTTCAAAGGCCGCAGTGGTGCCGGCAATTACGGCGACTTCGTCTACGAAGTCGATTGGGTAGTGGGGGAGATCATGGACGCGCTCGAGCGCGCCGAAGTTGCCGACGATACCCTCCTGATCTTCACCAGCGACAACGGGCCGGAGAGCAGGACCCCGGACGATATCGGCGCGTATAGCAGGGTCAGGGAATACGGGCACTACAGCATGGGCCAGTTGCGCGGTATCAAGCTGGATGCGTGGGAAGGCGGCCATCGAACGCCTTTCGTTGCTCGTTGGCCCAACGTGGTGCCGGCGGGGACGGCGTGCAGTCAACTGACGTGCATGACGGACTTCATGGCAACCTGCGCCGACATCCTGGAGGAGGAGCTACAAGGGGATGCGGGTGAGGATAGCGTCTCGATGCTGCCACTGCTGAACGGTCGGATCGATGAACCGACCCGGGAGAGCGCCGTTCATCACAGCGGCTCGGGCAAGTTCGCAGTGCGTCGAGGTGACTGGGTGTTCATCGATGCTCCCAAGGGTAATGACAAGGAGGAGCCGGGTTGGTTCAGGGAACGCCGTGGATACACCGACCACGATTACCCCGGCGAGCTTTACGATCTGAGCGACGACATCTCCGAACGCCGTAACCTCTACGGGGACCGTCCCGACATAGTGGAGCGTCTGGCGACTGAACTCGGGGAGGTAAAGGCCGGGCACGGCGGCCCTGACCCCGCTCCAGAGGAGAAGCTGACGGAGTAGCGAGAGCGCACCTCACACTTCTCGCCCTGCGTGGGAGACCCGGGCGCGGGTGCCGCACAAACGGTGCGGAGCGGATCTCAGCGCCCCGAGAGCATCCGCTCTATCCCTTCGGCCGCCACCTTCGCGTCGGCGATGGCGGTCACGGCGTCCATGTTCAGGTTGACGATGTCTCCCCCGGCAAAGACCCCCGGTATCGTCGTCATCCCGTCCTCGTCCACCTTCACCTTGCGTCGCTCGGTGAACTCGAGGGATTCCATGAGTTCATCCCCGATGAACGACAGATCGTAGCCCTGTCCGATGGCCTCGATGACCATGTCGCCCTCCAGGACCTTGGTTCGGTCTTCGTAGAAGGACGGGTTGAACCGGCCATCCTCATCGAAGACCGACTCGACCGCGATGCATTCCAGCCCCCGGACGTGGCCATCGTCGAGGAGAATGGCCTTCGGCCCCCAGGCGGGGTTGAACTGGATGCCCTCCTCCTTCGACTCCTCGATCTCCTCCGCGCTGGCGGGCAGCTCGTCCCAGGATTCGAGCGATACCGTCTTCGTGGTGGTATCCTCCCCCGGATACTGCGTCTGCTGCAGGCGCAGGCAGCTTCGGGCGACGTCCATGGCGACGTTGCCGCCGCCGATGACGATGACCTCGCGTCCCACTTCCGGCTCGGGACCGAGTCGGGCCGCCTCCAGGAAATCCAGTGCCATGAGGGCGGCCTCTTCGTTCTCTATCCGTGCGGTCCGGCTCCGGTGCGTTCCCACCGCTATGTAGATCGCGTCGTACTGCTCTCGCAGCTCCCCGAACTGCACGTCCTTCCCCACAGTGGTTTCGAATCGGAATTCGACACCGAGGCTGGCAATGTAGTCCACGTCCCGCTGAAGGGCCTCCTGCGGGAGTCTATAGGTCGGGGGACCGACGCGGAGCATGCCCCCGGCGCCGTCCTGTGAATCGAACACGGTGACGCCGTGCCCCCGCAGTCGCAGGAAGTAGGCCAATGCCAGGCCACTGGCCCCGGCCCCTATGATGGCCACAGTATGTCCCGTCGCAGGGGGCAGCTCCGGGGCGAGCGTGCTTCGATAGCTTGCGACGCTGTCTGCGGCATACCTCTTCAGCCATCGGATGGCCACGGGTTCGCCGCGGAGCCCGAGCGAACAGACGTCCTCGCAGTGCTTCATGCAGATCCGACCGCAGATGCCCGGCAGCGGATTGTCCCCGAATATCACCCGGACCGCTTCCTCGCTGTCGCCGTCGCTGATGGCCTGCACGTAGTCGGAAATCCTCAGATGGGCCGGGCAGGCCTCCTCGCACAGCTCGCACTCCAGGCAGCGGGCGGCCTCGCCCCGGGCCTGCTCAGCGCTGTAGCCCCGCACCATCTCCACGAAGGACTGCTTCCTCTCCTCGGCCGGCAACTCCGGCATAGGCACCCGCCGGGGATCGAACAACGCGTAGTCCAGATCGGGCGAGAAGCCCACGTAGTCTCTGCGGCGGTGTGCCAGGCTGGCCTTCAGGATGGAGTACTCCTCCGCGGGCAGGAACGTGTCCGCGTCCCTCTCCTCATCCCTCGGAATGAACGTAAACGTGCCGGTGTCAAAGTGGATGTGGAAGTAGTCCCTGGAGAGCTCCAGCGAGCCGGGCGGGCAGATATCCACGCAGAGCCCGCAGAAGCAGCATCTGCCGTAGTCGAGCTGCGGACGTTCGTTCTTCTCGCCCGGCTCCGCCTCGATCTCCGGCATCTCGACCATGGTGATCGCCTCGTTGGGGCAGATATCGGCGCAGTTGCCGCATCCCGTGCACCTGTCCCAGTCGTTCAGGTGGAAACCCCTGTAGCGGGGCGCCGGTTCCTTCGTCTCGAAGGGATACCGCAAAGTCACCGGCTTCCTGAACAGGAACCGGATCGCCTTGAAGGGGCTCAGGATGCTTGGTTTTCCCATCCTATAGTTCCCTCATCTGTCTATCTCGGGAGCCACGACGTAGAGACTGATCATCGTGTTGCCGACGTCGGCAATGCTTGCGCCTTCCAGGGCCTTCTCCAGTATGGTGAGCCCGTGGGGGTAGGACGGCGTCCTGAAGTGGACCTTGTACGGTTTGTCCCCCCCGTCGCTGACGAGGTAGAGCCCGAGTTCGCCGCGCGAGGACTCGCACCTGACGTAAGTTTCTCCGGGCGGGATTCGCCATTTGAACGGATTCGGGACCCTGTTATACACCTCGCCCTCGGGCATGGCGTCAAGGAGCTTGAATATCATGTGGACGCTTTCGATCAGCTCATCCCTGACCACCCATATCCGGCTGTAGGCATCGCCGTCTTGCCGCGTCGGGACCTCCCAATCCACCCTGTCGTAGGCCGCGTAGGGCTGCACCTTTCTGATATCGAACTCCATACCGGTCGCCCGCAGCACGGGCCCGGTGGCGCCGAGTGCTTTGGCCTCCTGCTGGCTCAGCTTCCCCACACCGTGCGCTCTCTCATAGAACAGGCGGTTATTGAAGAACGTCGCGTCATAGTCCGGCACCCAGCTCCCGATGGAGTGAAGCGTATTGACGATCCTGTCCTTGAAGCCCTCCGGGAAGTCGCGCCGCACGCCCCCGGGCCAGATGTAGATGTGATAGACACGCCCCCCGGTCAGCTCCTCAAACAGGTCGAGCACCAGGTCCCGGTGGTACATGGCCCACTGGGCCGGCGTGTCGAAGCCAAGCATGTTCGAATAGGCCCACAGGCCGAACAGATGGGAGGCAACACGGGCCAGCTCCAGGCAGATGCTCCTTATATACTGCGCCCGTTCCGGCACCTCGATCCCGGCGAGCCTCTCCACGGCCATGGCGTAGATCATTTCCATGGAGTCCGGTTCCACCACGTTGACGCGGCAAACGAGGGGGAAGTTCTGGATCCACGTCCTGTACTCCATCAGCTTCTCAAACCCGCGGTGGAGGTAGCCGGGATTGGCCGTGGCTTCCAGCACCCGATCCCCCCGCACTCGCAGAGTAATGCTGAAGTTGCCCACCATACCGAGGTGCTGGGGGCCGAAATACAGCTCGAGCTCTCTTTCGGGACCTGTCTTCACTGTCTCTGAGATCTCAAACATGGCGTCGGCGTCGCCCCGGGCTTCGCTCAGTCCTCCACCGGCGGAATCGAGCCAAAGGTCTCCTCAACGTACTGACGCGTGTCGAAGTCTTTCCGGAAAGGTGGTGTCTCGTACTCTCTTTCCAGGAAGAGCGGGATCAGCCGTGGGTGCCCGTCGAAGTGGACGCCGTAGAGCTCGTGTATCTCCCGCTCGTAGGGTTCTGCGTTCTCGAAGGTGCCGATCACCGACTCCAGCCGGGGGTTCTCCCGGGGAACCCGGGTTCTCAGAAGCACGTGCACGGTCTGTTCAGAGCCGTAATCGGTGTTGCTGCGCATGTAGCAGGTCAGAACGTACACGAGTTCGAGCTCGCCTTCCTCGATCCAGTCCACGCACGAGACCAGGGCGAGATGGTCGAGGCCCTTCTCCTTCAGGTACCTCAGCACTGTCGGGATGCTGCCCCGGGGTACCAGGACGGTCATCATGCCGTCCGCCGGCATCGACACTTCGACATCCTTGAACGTCGCTTTGAGGCCGCTCTGCAGTGATGCAATCATGTGGTCACTTCCTCGGTCTCGCTCTCGACGGGATACAGCGGGGGCCACTCGAGCTCTCCGAACAGCATCTCCTGGTTGCGCCTGTAGGCCGCGTAGCGCTCTCTGTAGCGGCGGTATCCGTCGGCCATACCCTTGTCGATGAGCGTCCACAGATGAGTCACTCCGACGAAGACCGCCTCGGGCCGCGGCATGCACCCCGCAATCCAGCCATCCACCGGGATGTACCTGTCCAGGTGCTTTATGGTGTTGTAGGAGTCCCAGTACATGCCGCCGTTTATGGGGCACGAGCCGAACGCCACGGTGTACTTCGGGTCCGGCATCTGCTCGTAGGTCCTTATGATGGCCTTCAGCGTCTTCAGGGAGACATAGCCGGTGATCATGAACAGGTTCCCCTGCCTCGGCGTGGCCACCGGCACTATGCCGAACCTTTCGGCGTCCCATCGGGAGGTAATGGCCGGTGGAATCTCTATGATTCCACAACCCGTGCAGAAGTAAACGGCGTGCAGCGAGTACTTGTTGGCCATCCTGCCCGGGCTCTTCAGCCACTTTGTGATCTGGTTCCTATCCATTATCCCGCTCTTCTACTGATCGCGTCCCGGGGCCACCTATCTTGACGTAACCGTGATAACCATCTGCACGAGCGCCAGGGCGGCGGGCCACTTCCAGCAGAACCGCACGGCGCTCTCGATCTTGACCCGGGGCAGGACGGCCGCGACCATCTCCGCCGCCAGGAACACGCCCAGCATCTTCAGCAGGAACGTGGCCACGTTCAGGCCACCCCCCAGGAACAGGTCCACGAAGAGGGCCAGCACGACGAACAGGTGAACGGCCCCCTGGAGTGTGATCAGGGCCAGGTAGATGCCCCCGTATTCCGCGCGGGGCCCGGAGGCGATCTCCTGGGGCGCGCTCGCCACGTCGAAGGGCCTTATGCCGAGCATCGCCGGCAGTATCAGGAACGCCGCCAGCGCCGAGAGCGGCAGCGACAGAATACCCCAGCCCGCTTCCTGCTGGCTGGTGACTATCCCCCTTATCGACATCGTTCCGTGGTGGGACATGACCGCCAGAATCACCAGCAGGAACGGCACTTCGTAGGCCAGTGCGAGCAGCATCTTGCGGCTGACGCCTATGCTGGCATTCGGGTTTGCCGATTCCCCCGCCCCCAGGGCCAGCCCCACCGGACCGAACAGCATCAGGTACATCACAACCAGCAGCCCACCCGAGCCGGACAGCGGACACAGCACGGCATGGGCGAGGGGATGTGCGCCGGAGACGTCCGTCCCACCCAGCGGGATGAAAAGCACCGTCACAAGGGAACCGGCCAGAGCCAGCACGACGCCGAGTTCGAACAGAGCGCCGTGAGACACGCTGCGCTGGGATATCATTCGAACCACGTCGATGACGGGCTGGTAGATGGGGGGGCCGTAGCGCCGGTGGATGCGCGCGATGATCTTGCGGGACAGACCCACAAGCAGCACCCCGACCACCAGCGCAATCAGCGGCGACAGCACTGTCTGGATGATCCGCGTCACCATACCTTCCACACCATCTGCAGGAAGATCAGCAGGCCGAGGAACGAGATGATGTACAGCACGTAGGTGCCCGTGTAGCCGGTGTACATCCGCCTCGTCACGTCGAAAATCCCCCCCGCCCTATCGGCGATCCAGCAGTAGAACTGGTCGGCGCGATCCCTCAGGTAAGGGGAAGCCATCCTGTAGAGAGGGTCGTAGAACTCCGCGCTGTGCTGATACCTGCCGACAGGCACGGCCGAGCCGGCGGCGTAGCTGTCTTCCTGGGAGACCCTTCGCGGCGCCGGGCCCAGGCGCACCAGCAGGAAGACCACCAGGAAGGCGATGATGATGGCGAAACCGACGTTGAGCATGTTCAACACGCCCGCGTCGCCCGCAACTCCCCACGGGGTGAGTTCCAGCGGCGCAAAGCCCATCGCATTCTGGATGCCCTGTATCGCGCGCAGGGGCAGGCCGGGCAGGATGCCGAACAGGACGATGAGCAACCCGCAGGCCGCCAGCGGC
>JASFTU010000064.1:0-8173 GCA_050050635.1 Candidatus Brocadiaceae bacterium | reverse complement strand
GCCCCCGGCGGCGACGATGATGCCGTACAGGCGCTCCATTCGGCGCTCCACGATGGAGACGGGGCTGTCCGGCTTGCCGCAGCGAAGACCCTGGGGACGGCAGTGGCGCAGTCGGGGCCGCTCGTGGATCTGTTGGGGGATCGCTACGACTACGTCCGCGACGGGGCCGCTGACGCACTTGTGGAGTTGGGGGACCCAGCGGTGGCCCCGCTCGTGCAGGCGCTGGGGAGTGCGCGGGCGAGTGTGCGAGAATTGGCGGCAGTGTCACTGGGCCGCGTTGGCACGGTACGCGCCGTGCGTCCGCTCATCAGCCTTCTGAGCGACACCAGCCCCCGGATCCGGACGGCGGCGGCCGAGGCCCTCGGACATATCAGGAGCACCGTCGCCGTGGAGCCGCTTATCGAGGCTGTGCAGGACTCGGCCCCGGGAGTGCGCGTCGGAGCCGCCGCAGCGCTGGGGGCCATCGGCGATGCCAGGGCCGTGGCGCCGCTCATCAGGACCCTACGGGATGCCAACGTCCGGGTGCGCACGGCGGCGGTAGCGGCGTTGGGCCTCCTCGGCGCGCAGACGTCCGGGGAGGCGGCGTCGCGCGCCGCCGAGGCGCTGCTCATGGCGATGCGCGTGGAGAGCGGCGTCTGCTCCCCGTCGGAGGCAGCCGAGGCTCTCGGGCGCATGGGCCCGGTGGCCGTGCGGCCTCTGCTGCTGCTTCTGCGTGACACGGATGCCCGTGTGCGGGCGGCAGCCATCCAGGGCCTCGGTGCCACCGGCGCCGTGGAGGCCGCGGAGGCCCTCGTGGGACTACTCGCCGATCCGAATCCCAAGATATGCGCCGCAGTAGCGTTGGCGTTGCTCGCCTTCCGTGATACGGAGGGAGCCCCCGAGGCCGTCGGAGCGCTGATCGAGGGCCTCGGGAACGAGGATGAGCGCGTGCGTGCACGGAGCGCCGCGGCAATGGGGCAGATGGTCAGCGGTGGGAGCCGGGGCGAGCTGGGGCCGGAGGTAGCGGTGGCCTTGGGCGCGGCCCTGACGGACACGGCACCTGGCGTACGCGTGGCTGCTGCCACGGCGCTCGGGGACCTGCGGGATCCTGGCTCTGTGGATGCTCTCATTGCAGCCGTCGCCGACCCGAGCTTCGATGTCAGGCGGGCAGCGGCCGTCGCCCTGCAGCGGATCCGCACGCCCGAGGCATTGGCAGCGCTGCGTGATACGGGGCCACCGATCGGCGGGACAGGGAGGGAACTCTGACCAATGGCGCACCTGCGGGCCGGTGCTGCAAAGGTGGACATCACGCCGAAGTCGCCCGCGCATCTGGCCGGGTATCGCTCGCGAGACAAGCCGTCCGCTGGGGTCCACGATCCGCTCTTCGCCCGGGCGCTCGTGCTCGACGACGGGACCGAGGCGGTCTGCTTGGTGTCGTGTGATCTGTGCCTGTTTGCCACGGAGCTGCACGACGAGCTGCGGGAGCTGCTGGGCGGCGCGACCCGGATCGGGGCCGATGATGTGCTGCTCTCCACGACTCACACCCACTCGGGTCCCATCACCCGGGGCGAACAGGTGGACGGAGAATGGCTCGAGACCCTCAAGCATGAGCTGAGCCAGGTCGCACTCCTGGCGCAGCGGCGAATGCGGCCCGCGCGCGTTGGCTTTGGCGCAGGCAAGTCCGATGCCGGGGTGAATCGGCGAGAGCGCAGGGATGATGGCACGACGGACCTGGGCGCCAACCCCGAGGGGTACGTGGACCGGCAGGTCGGCGTCCTCAAGGTGGAGGACGAGTCGAGAGACCCCATTGCGGTCGTGTGGAACTATGGGTGCCACGGCACGCTGCTTGGGCCGAAGAACTACCTGATCAGCGCCGACTACATGGGCGTCGCCTGCCGCCGCGTCGAGCAGGCGATGGGGGAGGGCGTCGTCGCCATGTTCCTCTCGGGCGGCTCCGGCAATGTAGACCCGCGGTATCGCGTCGAGCCGACGCCGGAGCACCTGGAACCGGTGGGTCGGCCGGTGGGGGAGGAGGCGCTGCGCGTCGTCCAGGGCATCACCCCGACCGACACTGCCGGCCTCGCCGTGTCGTCCGGCACCATCGAAGTGCCGCGGCGGGAGGAGGAAGTGGCGGAGGGCGAATCCCCCGTGATCGACGTGCCCACCTGGGCCCTCCGCATCGCGGACACCGCGGTGGCGACGTTCCCGGGGGAGCTGTTCGCCGAGATCGGCGCCAACATCAAGCGGCGATCCCCGCACCCGAACACTCTGGTCTGGAGCTACTGCAACGGCAGCATCGGCTATCTGCCCACGGCGGAGAGCTACCCGGACGGCGGCTACGAGATTCGCACCACGCACTGTGCGCCCGAGGCCGAGGCCATCTACACGGAGGGCGCGCTGCAGCTTCTCGCCCGCGTCGCCAACGGCTGACGGTCGATGGTCCATCCGGCCTTGTGACCACGCGGCTCGCCGCCGCGGATGAAGCCGCGATCCGCGCCGAATCCCCGCTTCGCGGCCCACGCTGGGCGGGAACGGGGAGGGGGGCTCGTCAAGAAATGGGCATTGTGTCCCCGGGTTCCATGGCCCTCTTGTTGGGCCTTCCCCTCGGCCATGCGGGCAGCGGGGCGCCTGCTTCAGAAGCCCCGGACGTGCGCCTGCGTGTGGCGGGTGACACGGGGGTGTCCCTGTTACTCGACGGCGCGCCTGCGCTTGGCAATTCCCTCCCCATCGAAGCCGAGGTCGCGTCCCTCGACGAGACATCGCTGTGGCTTGGAGGGGCCTACGAGCGAGTGGAAATGGGCCCCGGGGGTGGAGCGGAGGGATTCGTCGCCACCGGGGTGCTGACCAGCCCGGGCGGTTCGGCCCTGCAGTTCACGGATCGCTACAGCCTCGGTCCCGACACCGGGGCGGTCACTCTTCGCCGAACGGTCACCGCAACGGCCGTCGCCGAGGCAGAGGTGGCCTTCAACTCCCGGCTGCGGCTCTTCCTGCCCGAGGGACGGGGCCTCCGCGACCTGGAAGTCTTCGTTCCCGGGGTCTGGTACGGCGACGACAGCCATCTTCCGGACACGGCCTTGGCCTCGCACTACGACGACCGGTTCTTCATGATCCGTGAGGATCGCATGCCGTTGCCTCTGGTCGCGGCCCGTGACAAAAGCGCGGGCACGACGTTCTCTCTCCTCCTGGCCAACTCGAACCCCGTTACCACCATGCTCGACAAGGGACTCGGGAAGCGGGTGATCGATCCGGGCATGCAGTTCGCTTCTCTCGGCGTCGACAACCGAGACCGACCGGCCCTGGCGCTCATCTTTCCGGGAGTCGAGGGGGAGCGCACGTACATCTGGGGGGCGAAGGCGAACCGGGAGAGACGACGGGTTGCGCTGCGGAGCCATCCCCTGAGCCCCGGCTTCTCGCACGAATACGAGGCAGTCATCCGCGTCGGTCGCTGCACCCGGTTCGCGGACGCGGTGAAGCAGACGTGGCGCGCCGCCTACTCGCTCTACTCGCCCGAGATCCTGCCCGCTGACGTGGGGAGAGTCTACCGCGACGGCATCGACATTCTGGACACCTACTGGGAGCGGAGCGGCGGTGTGCCGGGCTTCCCTTTCTCGGTCAAAGTCCCGTCCGGAGAGGTGGACGGGCGCAGCCTGCAGATGGGCTTCATCGGCCAGCAGCTTCCGGGGGCGTACTATCTCATCCGCCACGGCCTCCTGATGGGCGACGATGCCCTCCGAGCCAAGGGCGAGGCCATCGTTGACTTCTGGTCGAGCCGGTCCCTGACCGACTTCGGGATGCCGCGGGTCTGGTGGGATGTCGAGCCCTGGAATCGCTGGCGGTCACGCTACCCCACCTACGTCCGGATCGCCTGCGAGGGCATGGAAGGTATGCTCTCGGCCTGGCGCGTCACTCGGCAGCACGAGCGTGGTCACCCCCCTTGGCTGGAGGCCTGCACCCGCTTCGGCGACTGGTTGGTCGGCGCTCAGAACGAGGATGGCTCCTTCTATCGCAGCTACGCTCACGACGGGGAGCCCGGCCACCGGAGCAAGGGCAGCACTATCGCCGTCGTCCGCTACCTGGTTGAGCTCCACGTCGCGACCTCGAAGGAGCGTTACCTGCGATCTGCTCTCCGGGCCGGCGAGTTCGCCTGGCAGGACACACATCAGCCGGCTCGTTACGTGGGAGGCACGCCCGACAACCCGGACGTCAGGGACAAGGAAGCCTGCCTGCTGGCCCTGAACGGATTCCTCGCCCTGTTCGACCTGACGGGCGAGCAGCGGTGGCTCGATGCGGCCTGCCAGGCCGCGGACTTCGCGGAAACGTGGCAATACTGTCGCCACGTGCCGCCGCTTGCGGACGAACCCAGGCGCACCTTCCCCATGGGGCGCAAGACAACGGGACTGTCCATCATCGCCACCGGGCACTCGGGCAGTGACACGTTCATGTCCTACAACTCCTTCGCCTTCTACCGGCTCCACCTCCACGCCGGCGACAGACACTATCTCCGCCTCGCCAGGCAGCTGCTCCACAACACGAAGCAGACTCTCGACTGGGATGGCTCCCTGGGATACGCGCATCCGGGACTGCAGATCGAGGCGGGTTCCGTTGCCCCCGTGCGAGGCAGCAGCGTCGGGACATGGCTGCCCTGGATCACGGTCGCCAGCATCCAGCCTCTGGCCAGCTTCCAGGACGCCTTCGGGGCCATGAGCATCGATGAGATCGAGAGACTGCCCCTCGAGGACAGGACCCGCCGCAACCTGTCCTACGCCAGAGGGCGGCTTTTCCGCCCGTCTGAGAACGGGAGCTCCGGGAACGCCTCATCAGATCACTGACGGGCGCGACGAGCTCCGACCGCGTCAGAAACTGCGGGCCTGTCATAGCTGTTTCCGCCCCGGCAACACGACGCCGCCTCAAGCGGGCAGATCACGAGAGGAGCCAGACCATGCGTACAGACAACCGATCGGCGGGATCCCGACGTCACGCGGCCGTATTCACCGCGCTCGTACTTGCGCTGGTTGCGGCGGCCGCTTCCGCGGACGCAGAGGCCCTCGCCCGGCAGATCCTGTCGGCCACGGGCGTCCAGGGCGGCCTCATCGTGCATCTGGGGTGCGGAGACGGGAAGCTCACGGTGGCCCTGCGCGCCAACGACAGCTACCTCGTCCAGGGCCTCGACGCCGACGCGCGCAACGTCGAGCAGGCCCGTGAGCACCTCCGATCGCTCGGACTATGCGGCCCGGTTTCCGTGGACAGGTTCGATGGCCGGCACTTGCCGTACGTGGACGATCTCGTAAACCTGCTCGTTGCTGAAGACCTTGGCGAGGTCGCCATGACGGAAGTGCGCCGCGTCCTCGCGCCCGATGGAACCGCCTACATCAAGATCGGTCGCGAGTGGACGAAGAACGTCAAGCCACGTCCCAAGAACATCGACGACTGGACTCACTTCCTCCACGGTCCGGACGGGCATGTCATGTCCAACGATACGGTCGTGGCGTCGCCGCATCACATCCAGTGGGTCGGCGCGCCCGCGCACTCGAAGAGCCATTCGCACCTGACGACGATCAACGTCATGGTGACCGGCGGCGGGCGCCTGTTCTACATAGCCGACGAGAGCCTCACGGCGCTGCCCGACAGCCTCCCGAGCCGCTGGGCCCTGGTCGCGCGGGATGCCTTCAACGGCGTCGAGCTGTGGCGACGACCCCTGCGGCGCTGGCAGCCGTACTACGTCAAGGACCGCAACAGCTACCCGGCGGACCTGCATCGCAGACTGGTCGCCGGGGACGACGTGGTGTTCGCCACCCTCAGCATCCTCGGCCCCGTCTCGGCGCTCGATGCCGCGACCGGACGGACCATCAGGACCTACGCCCGCACGGAGAAGACCGAGGACATCATCCTCGAGGACGGCATCCTCTACCTGTCCGTCAACACGGCGGACCGGAAGCAGATCAATCGTCTGCAGATGGCGTACCGCCATGTGGAACCCCGGCAGAAGCGCATCATGGCCGTCGACGCGGAGAGCGGAGAGGTGATCTGGGAGAAGTCCGATGGGGACGCCGACGGCTTGATGCCGATGACGCTGGCCGTGAAGAACCATCGGCTCTACTTCCAGAACCCTGAGAACGTCGTGTGCCTCGAGAAGGCGACGGGCGAGGTGCTGTGGCGAAGCGCCCGCCGCTCCGAGTACTTCCGACCGGGCTGGTCGTCACCCAACCTGGTTGCGTTTGACGGTGTGGTCATCTCGGCGGACAGGCAGAGCGGCCCCGACCAGAAGATAGGGAAGGACCAGTACGCGGCCGGCGGTTTCAGCACCGGCGATCTCGTGGCGTTCTCCGCCGAGGACGGGCGCAGGCTGTGGTCGGAGGCGTGCGCCGAGGGCTGCCGCGCGCCGACGGATGTGTTCGGCCGCGATGGCAAGCTCTGGTTCGGCAAGTCCCTCCAGCGACAAGTCCACGAGTACCGGCAGGTGCATGATCTGCGCACCGGGGAAGTCCTGAGCGAAACGCCGGCCGACGAGAAGTGGCCCAGTTGGCACCACCACCGCTGCTACCGCGACAAGGCAACGCGCAATTACATCCTCGCCGGTCGCACGGGCACGGAGTTCATCAACCTGGACACGGGCGAGGTCACGCTCCACACCTGGCTGCGCGGCAACTGCAAGTTCGGCGTTCTCCCTGGCAACGGCCTCATCTACTCGCCGCCCGATCAATGCGGCTGCTACATTGAAAGCAAGCTCAGCGGCTTCCACGCCGTGGCGCCGAAGCGCTCCTCGGAACTCGCCAAGCCAGACACTCATCCACTGGAGACAGGGCCAGCGTACGGCAAGGCCGGGGAGCCTGAGCCCAGAGGGCTCCGCCCCGGCGACTGGCCCACGTTCCGCGCCGACAACGCCAGGAGCGGCCGGGCGGGCACGGCCGTCGGAACGGAGCTGAAGCAGTCCTGGCGCGTGGAGCTCGGGGGGCGGCTCACCCAGCCAGTGGTGGCGGGCGGGAGGCTCCTCGTGGCCTCCGTTGACACGCACACGCTGCACGCAGTGAATGCGCGGACGGGTGAGATGCTGTGGAGCTTCGTCGCCGGCGGACGGATCGACTCGCCGCCGACCATTGCCCGCGGGCTGGCGGTGTTCGGGTGCCGTGACGGTTGGGTGTATGTCCTGGACGCCGCTGACGGAGAGCTGTCCTGGCGCTACCGGGCCGCGCCCGACGACAGGGCGCTGGTAGACAATGGGCGGGTGGAGTCGGTCTGGCCGGTGCACGGCAGCGTGCTGGTGCAGGACCCCGGCGCGGACTCGGGACGGGCCCTGGTGTACTTCGCGGCGGGACGGTCCTCATACCTCGACGGCGGCGTGCGCATGGGCAAACTCGATCTACTCACCGGGCGGCCGGTGCTGAACAAGACCTTCTACAGCCGAGATCCCGCAACCGCCAAGACCGTAGAGCTGTACCCGCGGTTCGCCACGGGGCGTCTCCGAGCGATGGACATGCCCGGCGTGCTGCCCGACGTGCTCTCCAGTGACGGGGAGCGAGTCTGGATGCGGTCCGTGACCTTCGACGCCGACCTGACCATCCAGGAGGAGTTCCCGCCGCACCTGTTCAGCTCCGTGGGCTTCCTGGACGATTCGGGGTGGGAACTGTCCTACTGGATCTACGGCCAGCACATGTTCAGCGGCCGCGCCGGAATCGCGCACGCCACACGCCTGTATCCCACCGCGCGCATCATGGTATGCGGCAACGAGGAGATCTATGGCTACCAGGGCGGGTACGAGGGGATCAAGGAGCCGGCCCTCGTGGCCTCAAGCAAGAAGCCGAAGCTGGAGACGGTCGAACGCCGGGGCAAGAAGGCCACGCGCGTGCTGTCCCGGTGGACGCAGGACGTGCCGCTTCACGTGCACGGACTCGTCCTCGCCGCAGAGACCCTCTTCATGGCGGGGCCGCCCAGAATTGACGAGGCGAAGACGCGGGAACTGCTCGCGACGCTCACGATGGACGAGTACCACCCGCCGCCCGTACTTCGCGACGCAACGGAGACGTTCATGGGTGAGAGGGGCGGGCTGCTCTGCGCCGTCAGCACGGACGACGGCGCGAAGGTCATGGAGATGCGACTGCCGTCCATTCCGGTGTTCGACGGCATGATCGCGGCGCAGGGGAGGCTCTATGTCGCCCTCGCGGACGGGAGCGTAGCCTCCTTGGAGTGAGGCGCCGGC
>JASFTU010000063.1:0-8202 GCA_050050635.1 Candidatus Brocadiaceae bacterium | reverse complement strand
ACCCCGGATAGCCGGTGAGGCGGCTCTGGTGACTCGCGAAGAATTGGATATGCTCGGAGGGATCTACGCGGCGTAGATCCTCTTCCAGGTCCCCGGCGGAGGCACGAGGCGCTGCTCCCTGAGCCGAGGTCGCTACCAGGCAAAACAACAGCCACAACGCAGTGGCAAGACGAGTTCTGCAGCCCATTTTGGACACTTCTCAAAGGAACGACGTCTCCTTGTGCTCATTATAGAGGGCCCCCCGGGGGTGTCAACAAGAAACGACGCCCGGCCCCGGGGACGCCTTTACGCCCCGCCGAGAGCCGTGGTAGAATGGTGCCCGACGTCTCCCCTCCATTGGGTCAGGGATCATGGAAGAGGCCATCAGGAAGGCCAACACGCTCATCGAGGCCCTGCCGTACATCCAGAGATACTCCGGGAAGCCCCTGGTCATCAAGTTCGGCGGGGCGGCAATGGAGAGCCCGGAGATCCTCAGCGACGTGCTCGAGGACGTGGTGTTCCTGGCAACCGTCGGGATGCGGCCCATCGTCGTACACGGTGGCGGCCCCCAGATCTCCCGCGCCATGGAGGAGGCCGGCCTATCTCCCAAGTTCGTGCGCGGGCACCGCGTCACCGGGGAGCAGGCCCTGAAGGTCGTCGTGCGCGTGTTGGCCGACGAGATCACGGCCGAGCTGGTCCGGCTCCTCCGCCATCACGGCGGCCGGGCCCGGTCCGGCTTCGGGGGCGCACACAGCCTGCTGCAGGCAGAGAAGAAGGTCCTCATCGACGAGGAAGGCGAACGGCTCGACCCGGGGTTCGTGGGGGAGGTGACCCGGGTGGATGCCGAGACCATGCTCCAGATGGCCGCCGGGGGAGACGTGGTGGTCGTCCCGCCCATCGCTCAGGACGAGACGGGGCAGCTCTACAACGTCAACGCAGATACGGCGGCCGGCGCGGTCGCCGGCGCGGTGGACGCGGAGAAGATCGTCTTCCTCAGCAACGTGCATGGCATCATGGCACAGGCCGAGGATCCGGACTCCTTCCTCTCCACCGTGGACGAGCAGGAGGTGCAGGCCCTCATAGCCGAGGGCGTCATCTCGGGAGGGATGCTCCCCAAGGTCTCCGCCTGCCTGAGCGCCCTGGACGCCGGGGTCAGAAAGGCACACATCATCGACGGCCGCCTGCCCCATTCCCTGCTGCTGGAGATATTCACGGACAAGGGGGTGGGGACCCAGATACTCAAACGCGCCGCCGAAGCCTGAGCCATGCCGCTCCTGCACTGGCAGCGCCCGGCCCTGCTTCTCGCCCTGCCGGTCGTTCCTCTGCTCGCCCTTCTCTGGTGGATCGCGTGCGGACGGGCCCGGTCCGCTCTCCGAGCGCTCGGCGGGGATGCACGCTTCGGGCGCGTGAACGCGCTACGGGGTGTCCTGCGCATCGGCGCCCTCGCGTCGCTGCTGCTCGGCCTGGCAGCCCCCGCACTCATCGGCCGGGGCGAAGTTGCCTCCCGGGGCGTGCCGCTGGTCTTCGTGCTGGATGTCTCGGACAGCATGAGCGCCGGAGACGTCGCGCCGGACCGGCTCACACGCGCCCGCGAAGGGGTCCGCCGCCTCTGTTCGCTCGCGCCGGGGGCCACCACCGGGCTGGTGGCCGCCGCGGGAGATGCCGCAACCGTCTGTCCTCTGACCGCCGACCGGGCGGCGTTCCTCGCCCTGCTGGCACGGGCCGAGACCAACTGGTTCGGCCGGCGAGGCACCCGCCTGCTGCCCGCGTTACACAGGGCCGGGGAGATGGTCCGTGCAGAAGTGGAGAATGGCGTCATCGTCCTCGTCAGCGACGGGGAAGCACACGGCGAGAAGCTGCACGGGACCCTCGCCGCGCTCCGCGGCCGCGGCTGCGTGACGCACACCCTGACGGTCGGCACCGAGCGGGGAGGTCTGCTGCCGGCCACGCCCTTCCGCGACGAGGTGACCAGCCGCGCACGACCGGACCGGATGGCGCGATGGGCACGAGCGGGCGGAGGGCGCGCGTGGCGCATCGATAGAGCGGAGGTGCAGTTGCCCCGACGATCCACAGAACTCGTGCCGGGTCAGATCGCCGCGGCCGCCGCCCGGTCGGCGGGTGCGGGCGTGGTGCTCGCGCCCTTCCTGTACGCAGGAGCCGCCCTCCTGCTGGTCGCCGAGCGATTGCTCCCTGCTCAGTCCTCTTGAGCCGCGTACTTGCCTGCCTCGCGGGCCAGGAGTTCACCCAGCTTCCGGCACTTCTCGGCGTCCTCGTCTCCCGGGCGGCCCTTCATGGCCAGGGTTTCACCCACCTGCGAACCGACGCGCTGGAACAGCTCCTCGAACGGTTCCTTTGCGGCCCCGCCGCCCCCGTGGGTCATAAACAGCGCAACGGGCATTCCCTCGATCTCCTCGTTGCCGCCGCGCCGGGCGATGAGCCAATCGTCCATGAAGGTCTTCATCCCGCCCGCAGGATAGCTGAAGTAGTCCGGGGTCCCGAAGGCAACCCCCGCGCAGGCGGCCAGCAGGGCGGGGTCAACCCGCTCTTCGTCCGTGTTCGCCAGGAACACATCGAACCCGCCGGCGCCCTTCGCGCCCTCCGCCACAAGCTCGGCGGCGGCCCGCGTATTGCCCTGGGACTGCGAATGGTAGATGACGGCTATCTTCGACCTGCCCATCTGCGCCTCCCGACAAAGAGAGTCCTCCTACCAGTCCGGCAACTGTTCCTCCTCGTCCGCCCGGAACTGCTCCCAGAGGCGACGGAAACGGCTTTCGTACACCATCCGGAACAGGTCCCTCGCGTGGGGGAAGTGGCGCTCAGCGAACTCACGCAGGTTCCTGATCTGGATGACCACGTCGATCGCCGGGTAATCACTGCTCAGGATGAGCGAGCTTATCCGGTCCGCCCTCTGCTGCAGTTCCCGGTAGAGATCCTCTTCCTGCACTTCAGCGGATTCCATTGCTGGTTTCACCTCCCGCACAGACATTTTAGCGCACCGCCCGCTCAACCCCAAACTCCCGGGGGGCGCCTGGCGCGCCGGGAAACGGCTTGCATCCGGCCGACGGTCACAGCTATAATACATTTGTTGAGATGCGTGCCATCGCAATCTCTGCGCCCCCGCACCAGCGGAGGGGCACAACGGTCCAGCTACAGGGCACCGGGAAATCATTCAGAGGAAGAGCAGAGGCCATGGCCAAAGGACTGACCAAGAGGCAGAGGGAGGTATTCGACTTCATCTGCGACGTCATGCGGGAGGAGACGCGGCCGCCGACGGTCCGCGAGATCGCCGACCACTTCGGGTTCCGAAGTCCGAAGGCCGCAACGGACCATCTGGACGCACTCGAGCGGAAGGGCTACATCCGTCGGCGCAACCGCAAGGCCCGCAACATCGAGGTCCGCGAAGAACTCAATCCCCAGGGCATACCTCTGGTCGGCCGTATTGCCGCCGGCTCACCTATCCTCGCAGTGGAGAACCTGGAGGGATCGCTCTCCACGAACGACCTGTTCGACGTGGACAAGGAAAGCTTTGCCCTGCAGGTCGAGGGCGAGAGCATGACCGGCGCCGGAATCCTGCCCGGTGACTACGTAGTGGTGGACAGCGGCGTCGAAGTGCGGAATGGCGGCATCGCCGCCGTCCGTCTGGGCGACGAGGCGACCGTCAAGCGACTCTTCATCAACAAGAATCAGGTGCGCCTCAAGGCCGAGAACCCCGAGTACGAGGACCTGATCGTGGACCGAAACTCGGGGGAGTTCGCCATCTACGGGCCCGTGGTCGGCGTCGTCCGCAGGCTCTGAAGCCCACGTCGCATCCGCTGCCAGCAACGCCAGCGCGCCGATGGTGAGACAGATCAGTACTCCCCGTACGTGCCCGTTCACGTTCATCGCTCACGCTCCCCCTTTTGACCAGTCGGGCCCCTCCGGCACGCAGCGCGTGCTGCGAAGACCCCCGGTTCAGTCCACCAGCGCCCCGGCGCACGACGAGCCGTAGCCGGCGGTGCATCCGAAGCAGTGCTCCCCCGTCACGATCCTGCGGGTCGATAGCGCCTCCGACGCGAAGCGGCTTATGTGACCGGGGACTCCGTGGTCCACCGGCCAGCCCAGCGCAAGGTTGAAATCGCAGTCATAGAGCGTCCCGTCCCAGCCCACGCTCACCTGGTGGCGGCACATCAGCCCATCCACCGTGTCCGCATTGAAGGCATCCATCAGCAGCCGGCGGTATCGCTCCTCACCGTTCTGCCTGCGCAGTTCGGCCCGGAACCGACCGAGCGGCATGTTCGTGATGGTCAGCAGGCTGGAGAAGACGATGCCGAACCCGTCTCCCAGCTCGCGCCGGTAGTCTTCCTCCAGCTCGGACTGGGAGGGAGGGAGGGACGGTCCGCGCGGGTTGTAGACCAGGTCGAGCTGAAGCTCCGGCCGGACGCCGTACCCCTCTTCGTTGAGGCGATGGATGACCTTAATGCTGCCCTCGTGGACGCCTTCGCCGCGCTGGGCGCAGACGTTCTCCTCCAGGTAGCACGGAAGCGACGCAACCAGTCGGACGCCGTGCCCCGCGAGGAATCCTGGCAGGTCACCCATTCCCGGCTCCAGCAGCACGGTCAGGTTTGTCCGCACCTGCACCGGCAGGTGGGCTTCCCGGAGTGCCTCGACAAACTCGCGGAAATCGGGGTGCAGTTCGGGCGCGCCGCCGGTCACGTCCACCAGGTCGCATTCGGCCTGCTGCGCCGCGTCCACGGCCATCTCCATGGCCGCCCGGGACATCTCCTCCGTTCTGGAGGGAGACGCCTCCAGGTGACAGTGTGCGCAGGCCTGGTTGCAGCGCAGCCCGACGTTGACCTGAAGCGTCTCCAGCCCCACGCCATGGAGCGGGCCCCCGGTGACCCCGGCCAGGGCCTCATCGAACGTGTTCTGCTTCCCCGCCCCATCGCCGCCCGCACGGACCCCTTCGGCACGACACATCGCCCCCACTGGTCTCGTTCCCCCGAATGGCCTGACAGGGACGGCTGCACGGCCGGGGACGCCCCTTCCGCAGCCGGGACGTCGCCCCGGTTCAACTTCGGTTGCCCCGATTTCCACCTTAACTCCCCGTTCCCCGGGTGTCAACGGCCCGCCCGGCCGACGCGCTCCGTTGAAACAAGTGCGCCCGTCGGCTGTTGTGTACAATGGAGGCGTTCCGCACGCGAGGTCCCCGGAGGCGAGGCGTGGACGAGCTGTCGGACGACGAGCTTGTGTTGATGTACTGCGAAGGCGACGCGGACGCCTTCGACACGCTGTTCGACCGTTACCACGTCGCGGTGTACAACTTCGCGCGCATGATGCTAGACGGCTCGCCCGGGGCGGAGGACGTGCTTCAGGAGACGTTCATGGCCGTCGCCCGCGCCGCCGGGGACTACACCCCACGCGGCCGGTTTCGGGCATGGATCATGCGGATCGCCCGCAACCGATGCCTGAACCGCATCGAAGCGACGCGACGGCGCAGGGACGCCCTGGGTCATGTTCCCCTCGAGGTCGCCGAGCCGGCCTCTTCGGCGCCTCGTCCGCCGGAGCGGCTGCAGAGCGATGAACGGCTGGAGATCGTGCGCCGCCTGGTGGCGGACCTGCCGGAGCGACAGCGGGAGGCCATCGCGCTCTACGCCTACGAGGGCATGGCGTACCGGGAGATCGCACAGACACTTGACGTGCCGATCAACACGGTGAAGACGCTCATCCACCGCGGTCGCGCGACGCTGGCCCGTCGGTTCGAAGATCATTCAGCGGAGTAGACGCCCATGAGTTGCGAGATCACCTATGAGCAGCTTGCCCGGTTCACCGCCGGCGACCTGGAGCCGAACGAGGCCGCGGAGGTCCGGGACCACGTGGAGGGCTGCGCGGAGTGCCGGCGCCGCGTCGAGAGCCTGCGGCGCATAGATCGCGGGCTCAATTCCCTCCGTCGAATCGAGCCCTCGGCGTCGGTGCTGATGGCGGCCCGCCGCCTGCTGTCGGCCGAGACGCGGGGGCGGAGCGGGCCGGAGATCATGACCCTCCAGGAGGTGGCGGAGTTCCTGCGCGTCCCGGAAGACGCCCTCGAACCGGTCGCGGACGAGCTGCCGGCCTTCGAGATCGGGGGCCACATCCGCGTGCGCAGGACCCGCCTGGTTGAATGGATCGAGACGCGAGAACACGCCTACGCCCGGGCACGTGCCGAGAGCGAGGTGGCGCGCGCCCTGGCCGGTGCCGAATGGAGAGGAGAAACTCCGTGGCGACAACACGTGAGCATCACTTGAGTTTCTGGCGCCGCCTGGCCCGCCAGATCGCACCGAAGGAGGGCCGCACGCTCCACAACGCCCTCACCACGATCGCCTCCGAGATGCCGGACGAGCCGCCCGGATCGGTCGCCGAGGAGCTCGCCCGGCGCATCGAGAGCGGCCTGTCGCTGTCGGAGGCTATGTCCCGGCGACCCGACTTCTTCGCCCCGGCCACGGTTGCCCTCGTCCACGCGGGGGAGGCCGGCGGGGTGCTCGACGTCGTCGCCCAACGAACTGTCGAGGGGATCGAGGACGGCAGCCTGCCACTGCCCGGCACGGCGGAGGACAAGGTGGACATGGCCGGCTACTGGCGGTTGATGGCACGGATGCTTTCCTCCGGCGTGCCCGTGGGGGAGACGCTCGACGCGGCCCGGTCCGCCGCCGAGAACGATGACCTGGCACGGGCCACCGCGCAGATCCGGGAGGCGGTGCTCTCGGGGAGGAGTTTCTCGGATGCCCTGGGCGACTTCCCCGACGTCTTCCCGCGCGAGGTGCAGGGAGCCGTGGCGCGTGGAGAGCGTCGCGGACTCCTCCACGAGGCTGTGCAGCGGGTCGCGGAGGCGATCGAGGAGCGCGACCTCGGCTCCCTGGTCACGGTCGCTCCCAGCGCGCCCGTGGGTGGCAAATCGCCCGCGAGGCGCTTCGTCAACGCCATGATCCTGACGGCCATCAAGCGTGGCGCCTCCGACGTCCATCTGGAACCGCTGGGGGAGGAGAAGGGGCGTTACCGGTTGAGGATCGACGGGGTTCTGCATCCCTACCAGCCGGCGCCCGAGGCCGACGGTGCCGACGAAGCGCCGTACCCGGCGGTGGTGAACCGGATCAAGATCATGGCCGGCGTCGACATCGCGGAGAGACGCCTCCCCCAGGATGGGCGCATCCAGATCGAAGTGGGAGGCAAGAGGTACGACATCCGCGTGAGCACGCTCCCGACCGTGAACGGCGAGAGGGTGACCATGCACGTGCTGAGACACGAGGCGGTGACCCTCGAGCTGGAGCAACTGGGGCTGCTGGAAGATGACCTGGAGAGGATCCGTCACCTGCTCCACCTGCCGCACGGCCTGATCCTGTGCTGCGGGCCGACGGGCTCCGGCAAGACCACGCTCTTCTACTCCATGTTCAACGACGTGAACCTGGACCACGTCTCGGCCATCTCGATCGAGGACCCCGTGGAGTTCGAGATCGACGGGCTGGCTCAGGTGCAGGTGCATCCCCAGATCGGGCGGACGTTCGCCCGCGCCATACGCGCTTCGCTGCGACAGGACCCGGACATCATGCTGATCGGTGAGATACGCGACGAGGAAGTGGCCAACCTGGCGGCGATCTGCGCCCTGACCGGCCACCTGGTGATGAGCTCCCTGCACGCCGAAACGGCCGCCGACGGCGTGAAGCGGCTGCTGGACATAGGTGTCCCGCCGTTCGTGGTCAACGCGTCGCTGGGGGGCTCGACCGCCCAGCGGCTGGTGCGCCTCCTGTGCCCCGAGTGCAAGGAGCCCGCCGAGCCCTCGCCGCACACTCTCCCGTCGGAGGCGGCGGAGTGGCTCGAGGGCATCGAGTCTCCCACCTTCTACGAACCCGGGCCTGCGGGCTGCGAGGCGTGCAATGGCACGGGCTACCGCGGGCGCACGATCATCAATGAAGTGCTGGTCGTGGACGAGGAGGTGCGCTCGGCGATCGCCGAGTCCGGCGAGGCCGAGGACATCCATCGAGCGGCCCGGAAAGGTGGGATGAGAACCATCCTGGAGTGCGGCATCGAGAAAGCCGCCCGGGGCGTCACCTCGGTGGAGGAGGTGCTCCGCGTCGCGCCGCGCCGGTAGGGGCCGTCCGCGTGGCCGGCCGGCACGGGCGGGACAGGCAAGAACGCGCCTGTACTTTGACCCGGCGCGTCGCGGGCGATATGATTCCCCGCCTACCGGATCCCTCTCGGAGAGCGCTGCGATGA
>JASFTU010000062.1:0-8316 GCA_050050635.1 Candidatus Brocadiaceae bacterium | reverse complement strand
TCTTCGAGTTCGGCCATCGTGGCTTTGCCCAGGCCCTGGTGCTTCGCGTGACGGATTGCGCGCTCGCCTTCCTCAACCGCCGGCGCGCGGCTGACCCGCTGCGGGTGCTGGCCCGCATAGCGGCGGAAGTTGCCCGCACAGATCCTCTCAACGGCGTCCGCCGGCAGGTCGAGGCCGCGTCCTCGCATCCCGCCGAATTGCAGCTCTTCGTCGCTAGACAGGAAGCTCCGCAGCCAGCGGACCTTGCCTGCCGCGGCGTCCACCTTCTCCTGGTTGGGCGCCCTGGTTCCGGCGCTGTTGTCGGTGCCCAGCAGGATGCGGTCCTGGTAGTCGATGAAGAAGCTGCGCCACGAGTCCCGCCCGGCGAAGAAGTTGCCGTACATCTCCCAGACCGGCGTCAAGTCGAACGAGGTGTACGGCCATCTGTCCAGGAAAGCGGCAGCTCCATCGATGTCGTCGGACATGAAGAAGAAGTGAGCGAATATGACCCGGAGGTCGGGGAACTCCTCCAGGACTCGCACCACCTCGCCACGCAGCTCGGCCAGCGTGGGGAACGTGCCGTCCCCGTAGAACCAACCTCTCTCCCGTGCTCCTTCCGGCACCTGATCCGGGTCCCAGAAGCTCTTGGGGTCTCCCACGTGAAACAACACAGGCACGGACTCGGACTCCAGGAACGCGTAGTAATCCTGGTAGTCGGCAGCATCCAGCCGCCGGCCGAGTTCCTTTCGCATCGTCGGCTTGCCCTCGAGCATCTTCATCCCGTCGCAGCCGGCCCGAACCATCCTCTCGGCCTGTTCTGCGAAGCTCTCGGGCCGGCCGCCCGGTTCCGCGTAGTGCAGCCCGCCAAACGTGTAAAAATGCTCGGGATGGAGCAGCTTCAGCAGGAGGCCGACGGCGTTCTGGTTGACATTCCGTCCTCCGCGTCCCGGCACGCAGAGGATGCTCATGGCGTCGAGTTCAGCCGAGTCCAGGATGGCGCGGAGGTTGATCAGGCTGCTCAGGCCTCGCACGTGGACGTGGCAATCAACGGTCGGGACAGAGGCGTGGTTGCCCATGGGCTCTCCTTCCGACAGGTATGCACAACGCCGCCACGGGGCGCGCGCTGCGGATGTGCCATCATACGATGGTCGCACCGAAGGGTAAACCAGACAGACGTTGGGCTTCCCAGCGGATGCGCTCTGCACGGCCGTCTCAGGCGAAGACCGGCAAATCAGGGTTGACAGGGCGCCTGGGTGGGGCATAATGGGCGATGGAGGGGAGCCCGCGCAGGACCCCGTGGCCTCCCGACGCGGCGGCCAGAATGGTGGCCGCCCTTCGCCTGGCGCCCGTGATCCGAGGGTGGACGACCATGGATCTGCACGAGGCGGAAACGCACTGGGTGTTGATTCCCTCCAAGGTTCTCTCGGGCCGCTACCAGGTCGTCGAGGAGGTGGGGCGCGGCGGCATGGGCATCGTGTATCATGCCTACGACACGCTGCTGCAAGAGGATATCGCCGTCAAGGTTCTGACGCCGGTCCTGGACCTGGACGCGAGGGGCGTGGAGCGGCTGAAGGACGAGGCACGCGTCGCCCACCGCCTCAGCCACCCCAATATCGTTCAGCTGCGGAGTTTCGAGGAAGACGGTTCGATCCGGTTTCTCATCATGGAACTCGTGCGCGGCCCGTCGCTGGGCCGGCTGGTGAGAGAGCGCGGGCCGCTGCCCTTCCCTGAGGTGCGACGTCTTGCCGAGGGCATCTGCGCCGGGCTCGAGTACGCGCACTCGCGCAAGGTCGTCCATTGCGACATCAAGCCGGGGAACTTCCTGCTCGCCGAAGACAACGTCATCAAGATCACCGACTTCGGCGTGGCGCGGGTGGCGCACGACATCATGGACCGCGTTACGCAGCAAGGGGTCGTGGGCACTCCCGCCTACATGAGCCCCGAGCAGCTCGCGGGCGAGAGGATCGATGCGCGGACCGACATCTACAGCCTGGCCGCAACGCTCTGGCACCTCCTCAGCGGCGCGCCTCCGTTCGAGGGACACGATGCGCGAAACCGGCCGAGCAGCGAGTCTCTGCGCCCCATCGCCGGTGCGCCGCCCTACGTGACGCACGTGCTCCAGAGAGCCCTGCGGGAGAAGGCGGAGAAGAGGTGGCCCGGTGTCGCCGAGTTCCACCTTGCCCTGACCTCGCCGTCCACGCTGTCGCTGAAACGCCGAATACCCTCCTCTCTGACGGCCTTCTTTGGCCGTGAGGGTGAGATGTCCCGCCTGGAAGCTCTGCTGACCCAGGAGCACAGGCGGCTGGTCACCCTGACCGGACCCGGCGGAAGCGGCAAGACGCGCCTTGCACGGGAGGCGTGCGCGCGCATGTCCGAGGCGTTCGACGGCGCCGTCTGGTTCGTCCCTCTCCAGGACGTTTCCGACCCGGACCTGATCGGCGATGCCATACTCGAAGCCCTTCAGCTATCGCGGCTCCCGCATCTGGAACCGCTGGAGCAGGCGGTTGCGGCTCTGTCTCAACGGGCGTCGCTGGTGGTGCTGGATAACTACGAGCAGCTCGTGGAGGGGGGCACGGCAGTGGTGGCGGAACTGCTGGAGCGCTGCCCCGCCCTGCAGTGCCTGGTTACCTCCCGCGAGCGGCTGAACCTGACCGGCGAGCGCGAGCTGTCCGTGCTGCCCCTGCCCGTCCCGGAAGAGGAACAGCACGTTGAGGAGCTCAAGGGGCTGGCCAGCGTCCGGCTGTTCGTGGACCGGGCGCAGGCGGCGCATGGTGAGTTCGCGTTGGCGAGACACAACGCCGAGGCGGTGGCCGAGCTCTGTCGGCGCCTGGAGGGCATCCCGCTTGCCCTGGAGCTGGCCGCTTCCCGGGCCGCCGTTCTGACGCCGTCCCAGATGCTGGAGGGCATGGAGGACCGGTTCGCGTTCCTGGTCAGCCGCAAGCGGGATGTGCCGGAACGCCACCGCACTCTGGCGGCGGCGATGGACTGGAGCTACGCACTGCTTCAGCCGGAGCTGCAGCGTTTCTTCGCCCGGCTGGCGGTATTCCGCGGCGGTTGGACGGCCGAGGCGGCGGAGAAGGTTTCCGGCGAGGCGGACGCCCTGGATCGCCTGCTTCAGCTGCGGGAGTGCTCACTCGTTCTGGCGGAGCCGACCACCGAGGCGGCCGAAGGAATGCGTTTCCGGATGCTCGAGACGATCAGGGAGTACGCTCAGCAGCAACTCAGTACCGATGAACTGAGCGGGCTCCGGCGCCGGCATGCCGACTACTACCTGGCTCTGGCCGAGGAGGCCGGGCCGAAGGTGCACGGAGACCAGCACGTGGCCTCCCGGCGGCGGCTTACGCTCGAACTGGACAACCTGCGCGCGGCCATCGAGTACTACGGGCCGCCCGGGGGCGATCCTGACGCAGCACTGCGACTGGCGGCTGCGCTGGGCCGATTCTGGCAGGCTGCCAGCTACTGGAGTGAAGGTCGCGCCCACCTTCGAGAAGTCCTGGCCAGTTCTCCTCCGGACGCTAACCGGGCACTCCGTGCACGGGTTCTGAGCGACGCCGGCGGCCTGGCAAGCAGTCAGGGAGACTACAGGAGAGCCGAAGAGCTCTTTGGGCAGGCACTGGAGACGTTCCGGCAACTGGGCGACTCAGAGGGCATCGCCGGAGCGGTGGGCAACCTGGCCAACGTGGCCTGGCGGCAAGGTAAACGGACGCGGGCACGGGAGCTGTTCGAGGAAAGCGTGCAGATGTATCGTGAGCTGGGCGACGAGCACGCGACGGCCGACCTGCTGGGCAAGCTCGGAGGCGTTGAGCGAGAGGAAGGCAACCTGGAACGGGCTCGCAGCCTGCTGGACGAAAGTCTCGCCATCTGCCGGGCGGCGGGCAAGAAGGAGGACCTGATCATGCCCCTCAACAGGCTGGGGCTGCTCGCGCATGAGGAGGGCGACGACGAACGTGCGCACGCGTTGCTGATGGAGAGCCTGGCCATTGCGCGTGCCGTGCGCAAGAAGGACTGCATCGCCATTGCGATCAACAACCTGGGGCTCCTCTACAACCTGCAGGGCAAGCCCGACTCCGCCAGGCCGATGCTCGAGGAGAGCCTGAAGCTTTCGCGGCAACTGGGGCACAAGACCGTGTTCTCGGAATCGGTCGAAGGGCTGGCCGAAGTGTGGGCGGCCGAAGGAGATCCCGAACGCGCGGCACGTCTCTTTGCGGCCGCCGAAGGGCTCCGTGACTCCATCGGCTATCCCCTGGCGCCGCCCGAACAGGAGACACACGACCGCATAGTTCAGGAGTTGCACTCTACGTTGGGAGATGCCGCCTTCAACGCCGTCTGGTCGGTGGGAAGCGGCTTCACCTTGCAGGAGATGGCCGCCTGCGCGCTGGGACAGGACGAGGAGTAAACGTCCCCCCTGCCGTCTCCTCCGACCTACTCGGCCTCCACGACGTAGTAGAGGATGTCCGGCTCCAGGGTCACCACCAGCTGGCCCGGTTCCACCCGAGTCTTCACTTCCCGCTGAAGCGGAACACCGTTGGGATCGAGTGGCGTCACCCGCAGGTTCGCGGCATCTGGTCGGGACACGGTGACCTGCCCCGCGATGCGTCGGACGTTCAGCGGCAGGGAACCGAGATCGGCGACCTTCAGCTGGCTTCCGTCCGGTTCGACCTGCCAGCCATAGTTGGTCTCCTCGGTCATCAGCTGGACCAGTAGTCTGGCGGTGTCGGCGAGCGCCTTGCCGTCCAGCGAGACGACCATCACGGAGGCGTATTCGTTGCCGCTGGCCACTGAAACGTCGTCCAGCCTGACTTCCCCTGCCCCGGCAAGGAAGCCTGTGGCGCCCTGGGCCCGAGGGGTGTTGAGTGTGACCACGCCCTGACGGTAATCAAGGCGCGTCTGGCCATCGACGCTGGAGACCACGCCCTGTTCGGTGTCCACAAGGCGATCGAGTTCCTTGTGGGTGGTCAGCCCTGCTGTCGGTCCGAAGGAGCGCACGATGCGCCCGGCGTACTGCGCAAGAGGGTCGAGTTTGGGTGGTTCCTCGGCCCCCGAACCGGTGGCCCCGGATTCCGTCTCGCCGGACTCGGGAGGACATTGCAGTCGGTAGAGTTCCTCCAGATCGAACTGCTGCTCGGCCACCGCGTCGGCCTCCCGCACGTCTCCTCGGCGGTAAGCGAGCGCCGCCGCCGGGAACTGCCCCAGGACGGCGGGGGTCATAACGGGCCATCTGCTCAGCGTGTGGCGCCAGGCGGGGCTCTCCAGGGCGAAGAAACACACGGCGTCCAGACCGAGCAAGCCGCCGTACGCGGCGGCGAGGAAGGCGGACTCCCCGCGAAAGCGGTTCGGCGCCAGGGAGCCGTAGTCCGACACCGTTTGAGGGTACCCCTCATACTGTGGCCCGAACACGTCCATCTGCCGCGGGACGACCAGTGTCGAGATGTCCGAGTACATGTCACCGACGCTGATCCGATAGCCCACGCTCGTCTCCTGGGTGGTGGACCAGTACCAGTGCACGTCCATGACGTCGCCGGAGGTGTTGGCGTAATCGTCCAGGGACCCCAGCGTCGTGGGATCAGCCGTCTTCCAGTTCGAGGTCACGATGGGGCACTTGACGCCGAGCTCCCCGCGCAGCCAGTCCTTCATCTCCTGGTAGAAGTCCCGGAGGTCTTCGGTGAGGAAACGGGCCTGATCCTGGGCTCGTTTCTGTGCGGCGGCGTTCTGTGCGAGCCCTTCGCCGGTGAGCTGCCAGATATGCATCAGCCCGGCTCTGTCGTTGGCGAAGTCGTCCGCCTCGACCGGGAAACCCCATGCCTCCCCGGCCTTCTCCAGCGATCCGTAGCGCGCAGCGGCCCACGCGCCAAACTCCTCCTCCAGGACCGCAATGCATTCGCGCGGGATCGTCTTGCCGGGATCGAACGTCCAGAAGAAGTAGCTGTCCTCGTTGACGATCTCGTAGAAAGCGACTGCCGGGTCATCGGCCAGCGACAGCCCCGTGTGGGGGTTGACGGTCGTCAGCACCGTGCGGGCCCAGGACCTGTAGATCTCCTGCATCCGTGGATGGAAGAACAAGAGCGCAAAGGGCTTCTTGTTGTCGATCTGCTCGAAACCGGGCAGGCCATAGTCGGGCCGCACGTCGAACCACATGGGGAAATAGACCGACAGATACGTGTAGATGCCCTCCTCTTTCATGGCGTGTACGAAGTAGTGGAGCCGGCCGAGATAGTCCGGATCCACCTCCGTCGGGTCCGCCGCTCCCGGCTTGAAGGCCGGCGTGTGCACTCGCACCAGGTTGACGCCGCGCGCGGCCAGACGCCGTGCCAGGCGGTCCACCGAGGCCGTGTCGATCCACAGCATGTGTCCCGTGGTCACGCCCCAGAACCGGACGGGCTCGCCTTCCTTCTGGAATAGCAGGTGGCGGCCGTCTCTCTGGAGGAACCCGTGCTCGCCCGCCGTCTCGTCGTTCAGGTAGCTCAGGTTGATCGGCGATTTGTCCGGCGGCGGACCGGGCTCGAACGCCCAGTAGTCTTCCATGGCCCGGCCCGTCTCGGGCTGCGGCTCGAGCAGGCCCGCCGGGTACCAGGGACGCGACGTGAGGACGAAGCAGTCGAAACCCGCCGAGGCGTCCTCGCCGGGCGCGGCGAGCAACTGGACCTCGAATACGTGCTCGCCTGCGGTGAGGTCCACCTCTCCAAGACTTACCCAGTTCGCCTCCACGAACTTCGTCAGTTCCGCCCTGTCGAGAAGTGCGGCCTGACCAAGGCTATGCCACTTCGCGGCATCGAAGCGCCACTGGAAGGCACCGTGCTGCCAGAACTTCCGGGCGTAGAGGCAGTAGGTTCCTCCCTCGGGAACCGCCACGCGCCAGCGGGCATACGCTCCCTCCGGTGGCACCCGGCCCGTACAGCTTAGCCAGTCCGCTCCGGACAGCCTCTCCGGATGGTCGAGGCTGTGGGGCCCGAGGTTCTGGTTGAAGTTGTGCTCGAAGGCGTCCTCGCCTTCCCACTTGACGTAGTCAGGCGTGCTCCCAAGTGCACCAGCCGTCAACACCAGAATCACCGCCAGAAGGGCGACTCTCCCACTCCGTCGTCTGAACATGTCTCACATCCTTTCCTCCCCCTCTGGACACTGTAATAATACGGCAACATGCGACCGGAGGCAATGCTCTTTTCCCGCAGAGGCGGAGTGGAGCCCTGTTGCGCCCGGTTCCGGACCCAACCGGCTGCCGCCAGCCGTTGCAGGCGCCGGGCGGATCGCTTACGATTTTCCCCCACAGAATGGAACGAGGTGCGCAGCACCCAGGGGGGGGCAGATGGACGGGCAGAAGCGCGACCCGGACGTGCGCCGGCTGAACAAGGAAGCGCGCCGGATCTGGGACAGAAACGCGGAATGGTGGGACGATCGTATCGGGGACGGCAACGACTTCCAGCGGCGGCTCATCGAGCCCGCTACCGAAGATCTGGTCGAGATATCGAGCGGGACCACGGTGCTGGACATCGCCTGCGGGGCAGGTCGGTTCGCGCGGCGCATGGCCGAGATGGGGGCGAAGGTGGTGGCCTTCGACTTCAGCGACAGGTTCATCGCCCGGGCGCGCCAGCGCACGCCGCCCGACCTCACGCAGGTTGAATACCTCGTCCTGGATGCCACGGACCGGGAAGCCCTGCTCCGACTGGGTTCGTCCCGGTTCAACGGCGCAGTGGCGACGATGGCCCTGATGGACATGGCGGACATCCGGCCGCTGTTCTCCACGCTGCCCGTCTTGCTGAGGCCCGGAGGCTGGTTCGTGTTCTCCATCATGCATCCGTGTTTTCAGTCCCACGGCATCTACAAGTTCGCCGAGGCGGTCGAGGAGGATGGCGTCTCTGCCGTGAGAACCGGTGTGAAGGTGAGCCGCTACATCACTCCGGCCACCTGGCGAGGCGAAGGCATTGTCGGGCAGCCGGAGCGCCAGTACTACTTCCACCGACCGCTGAGTCTCATCTTCCAGGCCGGTTTCGCGAACGGTTTCGTCGTGGACGGCCTCGTAGAACCCACCTTTGCCGGGGCGGCCGACGACGAACGTCACCTCCGCTGGGACCACATGCCTGAGATACCCCCGGTCCTGGTGGTACGTATGCGGCTGCGGGTGACCGAGTAGACCCCGTGCCGGAAGTCGCCAGGGCTACGTCCGGTGCCCTCCCCGTGCATTTCTCGGGATTCCTGCCGGAATATCCGAGGCCGCCTTGACGGAGAGGCGAAAATGCCGTACATGGATATGCAAGGCTTGTGAAAACGGCTTTCGGCTCTGTATCGGGGCATTCCTCCCGGCTGAGAGGCACCACACTTGCGTGGAGAGCAGTTAGTGGGAAC
>JASFTU010000061.1:0-8431 GCA_050050635.1 Candidatus Brocadiaceae bacterium | reverse complement strand
CCCGGAGAGGTGAAGCACGCAGACATCGTCCTCGAATTCCTTCTCGATCGTGACCCCTTTGGCAGCGTCGTCGCGCATTGTTCACCCGCCTCGCTATGTGGTCAGGTGCGCTTGGCGGCGGCCCACGGGGCGTACTTGATCAGCGTGATCTCATTGCCCTTCTCGTTGAACCGCACCTCGTCCATATAGGCCCGCATGAGGGCGATGCCGCGTCCGGAACTGGCCAACAGGTTATCCTGGGTGGTTGGATCCGGGACGTCCGCGGGGTCGAACCCGGCGCCCTCGTCGGCCACCGATATGATGACGCGGTCGTCGCCCGCGTAGAAGCTGACGGTCACCTTCTTGGTGTCGTCCAGTTCGTTGCCGTGCTTGATGGCATTGATGACCGCCTCCTCGAGGGCCAGCTTCACCCCGAAGATGTTCCGTTCCCCATACCCTTTGTTGTCCAGGACGGGCAGTATCGCGCTCTCCACGTGGGTCAACTGGCCGGGAACACTGGAGATCGCGATGGTCTTACGCTGGGCCTTCTCCAGCAGTACCTCCGCCCCCAGGAGGGCCACGTCATCCTCGGGCATCTCCATGAGGCTCCCCAATCGGCCGACCAGCTCCTCGATGCCCAGCTGCCCGCTGTCCTTGAGGTAACTCTGTAGTTTCCTCTCGGATGCCTTGCGGTCGCGAGCCTCGAAGCCTTTCAGCAGGCCATCCGTGTAGAGAAAGAGCCGATCATTCTGCTCCAGTTGCAGCCCCTTCTCCTCGTACTGCCCATCCTCGAACATGCCCACGAACAGGCCCTCTGTGTCCAGGGGAAGGACTTCGCCGTTGCGGATGACGAAAGGGGTGCAATGAGAGGCGTTGACGAACTGGAGCGTAAGGAGCTCGGTGTCGAGAACGCACAGGAAGGCCGTCATGTAGTGCCCGGCCAGGGTGCTGCGGAGCATGGCGCGGTTGACGTTGTCCATGATCTTGCGCGGACTGAGCTCATCGGTCGCATATGTGCGGAAGGCCAGTCGCCCCGTGGCCATGATCACGGCGGCGGGGAGCCCGTACCCCGACACGTCGGCGATAAGGAAGGCGACGAAGTTATCGGACAGGTTGATGATGTCGTAGAAGTCTCCCCCCACCCGCGTGCCGGGCTTCGTCTCGATGGCGAAGCGGACGCCTTCCAGCTCCTCGTCCATGACGGGACGGAGGCTGCGCTGCAGCTCGCGGGCGACCTGCTCGTCCCGTTCCAGCAGCATCGCCTGACGTTCGAGTTGCTCGGCAAGGAGCTTCCGTTCTCGATCGGACTCTACGGGAACTTCGGCGGGACTGCCCTTGCTCTTCAGGGCCGATTCCAGCGATTCTATCCGCAATTGGGCCCGCTGCAGGTCCCTGAACAGGTTCTGGACCTTCTGCCTGAGCAGTCCAGGGTCGTTGGGGAGGGATTCGTCTCCGGGGTCGAGCATCTCCGGTGGCTTTTGTGCGCCGGCCATCTTGGTCTTTTCTCTACAAACTCAGCGGCCAGGACAGGCCGGGACAGGAAAGAGAATAAGGCCCGCTCCACACGCTCGGCTGTTCGGCCTCTACGGTCCGCGCTCACTACACGCGGCTATTATGGCCAAAAACGGCACAGGCCGCAAGTGAATCAGATCAAGCCGAGCCGCCGCCCGCCAGCTCTACGGCCCTCGACAGCTTCCGCTGGATGCTCTCCCAGTGCGTACCGCGCCAGTACGTCTTCCCGCAGCCGGAGCACCGGAAGAACCGGCTGCAGACCGCCTGCACCTTGGGCGGAACCTGCCCCCGAACTTGCTCCAGCGGGACCTCCTGCAGCTCGCCGTCACACTCCATGCACCGCGAGTCCCCGATCTCCAGCTTCAGCCGGTCGATCATGTGGGCAAGTTGCCGGATGGGGGACAGATCTCTGGGAACGAAGACGTACTCCACGAGCCCCTCGGTCAGCGCGTACCGCTCCAGCAGACCGGAGTCGCTGGTCAGCAAGCACCGGCCCTCCTCCAGGCAGCGGCGCACCAGCTCTCCGTCCCGTATGTGGACGTCAAAGCAGGCGCTGTAACCGGCGGCTCGAAGCCACCGGGCCAGGCCGCCCAGCATAGCGTCGCAGAAGAACCGGTACGTCTCCGACATCGCCTCGCCTCCGGCACGCTCAACGACCCCCAGCTTAGCGGATCGCGCCGGAAGCGTCGAACACCCACCTCGGGCCCTTTCTGCTTGACACCAGCTACACCGCGGGTTACAGTTCTGGAGAACAAAACCGGCACCGGCGGCGCGCTCCGGTGTGTTATCTGGTTCACTGCTCCGTTCGGGTCCGGAGGAAACCGAGATGAGAATCACGTTGCGCCGATCCCTGACAGGTCTGCTCCTGTGTACTGCGCTGTTACTGCCGAGTTGTGAGACGGTCCCGGCGCCGGCAGACATCTCGCCGCGTGCGTCCAAGCTTTCGCCCGCCAACGACGTGTACGATCTGGAGGCGGAAGGCCTGAAGATGCTGTGGCGGGCGGAACTCGGTCATATCGGTGGCACCCGGCTGGCAGAGCTTTACCCGACTGGCCGGCTGCTGGTCGCCGAGACGCCTGCCGGCGAGATGCACGTGCTGGACGCCTTGAGCGGCCGCTGGCAGACGTCCAGGATGCTCCGCCACGGGCTGGAGTTCTCTCCCACGCCAGCCGGCAACAAGCTCTACGTGGTTTCCCACAACAAGGTGTACGGCTTCGACCTGGAAACGGGCAAGATGGGCGAGGGGTATCATCCATCTTTTGCCGTGATGACCCCTCCCGTGGTGTTCCAGGACAGCCTGATTCTCGCAGGCGGCAACGGCCACCTGGCCCGGGTCACCGTCGTCGGGTCCGAGGAGCTATGGCTGACCTCCATCGACGGGCCGATCTGGGAACAGCCGGTGCTGGACGGCGGCACGCTCTTCGCCGCTTCCTCGGAGCTTATCCGTCTGGAGGCGGATGCCGGGCGTGAGCTGTGGCGGTGGCGACCGGCGAGCCCGGCGCGCCTGACAACCGGCGTGGCGGTGCACGGGGGCAACGTGTACGCCGGCGACAACCGGGGGTATCTGCACGCCCTGGGCGTGGAACACGGAGACCAGAGATGGCAGATGCCCTTCGGGGCCTCGCCGGTGGGAACCCTCGAGGTGGTGGACGGAAAGCTGCTGGTGTCCACGAACAAACCCGCCGTGACCTGCCTGGACGTGGAGGGCGAGCGTGAAGCCCTGTGGCGCTACGAGGGGGCCGTGGAGATGCTGGCGGTGGGCCGCGGGAAGGTCTATCTGCTGACGGACGACCACTCGATCGCCGCGGTTTCGCTGCAGGAGGGAAAGGAGCTCTGGCGGGAGCCGCTGCCGGAGGAGTCCCTCGCGGTCGGCGACCCCCACCGGGCCGCCTTCTACGTGGGCAACCCCGAGGGGACCATCGCCGCGTTCGAGGAGCTTGACTGAAGGGCCCGTACGCAAGAGGGCCCCGCTCGTTTCTGAGCGGGGCCTTTTTCCGCTTCTGGTCAGCCCGTATGAGAGCTGTTCGACAGCGCGTCTACACGTCGCGTCCCTGCACCGTCTTGCGTCCGTTCGCCTTGGCGCGCTTTGCGGCCTTGTCCAGCAACTGATACACAGAATCGTTCAGCGCGTCCAACACGTCGGCCGAGCTCATGAGGCCCTTCGCCTTGATGTAGTTCTTCACCTTCGTCCCGACGATCAACATCTCCTTCATAAACCGACCCTCCCTGTAAGAAGTAAACCAATCACAAGAACCAGCGCCTATAATACTATGGTGCGCAGGGGCGCTGTCAAGGGTAAAATCCGAAACCATGGGGCGTTTCGGCGTTTTCAGCCGAATACCACCAGTGTCTTGATCGTGCTCGCCCGGTTCTCCGCCACGAACCTCAGCGCCTCCCCCACCTCCGGGAAGCTGAACCTGTGCGTAACCAGGGAAGCCGCCTCCACCCGGCCGGCCGCCAGCAGGTTGATGGCGCGCCGGTAGACGTTGGCGTAGCGGAACACGGTCACGATGGACAGCTCCTTGGCCTCGGCCTTGATCAGCGGCACGGGGGCCATGTCCGCCGCCATGCCGATCCAGGCCACCCGACCGCCCGGTCGGGCCACGTCGAAGGCCTCCGCCAGCGTCTCCTCCACTCCCACGCAGTCCAGAACGACATCCGCGGTGTCGGCCAGTTCCTCCGCCACGTCGGTCTGATCGGCTCGGATGGTCCGCGTGGCCCCCATCCTCCGGGCGAAGTCCAGGCGCATGTCCACCAGGTCAACGGCAGCGATGTCGGTGGCACCCTCGGCGGCGGCAACGGCGACGACCAGCAGGCCTATCGGCCCGGCCCCCAGCACCGCCACGCTCTCCCCCGCCCCCACGCCCGCCCTGCTGCACGCGTGGACCGCCACCGCAAGCGGCTCCACCGTGGCTCCCGCCTCGGTGCTGACCGATTCGGGGAGCCGGTACGCGAAGTCCTCGGGCGAGGTCACGTACTCCCGGAAGGCACCCGGGTTGGGCGGCGTGCCCATGAAGACCACGTCTCGACACAGGTTGTAGCGTCCGCTGAGGCAATAGGCGCAGTGCCGGCAGGGGATGCCCGGTTCCAGCGCCACCCGGTCACCGACCGACAGGCTCTGCACCTCCGGTCCCACCTCCACGACCTCTCCGGCGCATTCGTGGCCCAGGACAAGGGGTTCCTTCACGGCGAAATCGCCGATCCGGCCGTGCTCATAGTAGTGAACGTCCGAACCACAGACCCCCACCGCCCTGACGGCGACGAGCACATCCCGGGGCCCCGGTTCAGGAACGGCCACCTCCCTCTCGAACACGTCCCGGATTCCCCTCAGGAAAACGGCCTTCATGGTCTGCTGTGGCACTGCCTGCTCCTCCCGCATTCGGGCCGGGATGGGACGATCGCAGCCCGATTCTAAGCAGCCCCGGCATGGCTCGCAACTGGCCGCCGGGAGCCCCGGCTTGCCGGACCGCCCGGCTTGCTGCCGGGGGCGCGGCTGATTATCATAGGTGGCCCCGAGTTCGCGGGGCGCCGACACGACACTGACGAGGCGGAGCCGATGCGGTCCCACATAGCCCCGGAAGCGCTGCTGCTCCTGGTCCTGACGGTGCTGTTCCCGACAGCGGCGGCCGCTGCGGACGGGCCGCTCACGCTGCGCCGAGAAGGGGGCCTGCTTGTTGTCACGTCCTCCTCCCTGCGGGCCGCCATCGATCCCGGGAACGGGGGTCGGATCGTCTCGCTTGCCCGCGACGGTGTCGAGATGACACGGCTCGACCCGGACGGTCACGGCGGGCTGATGGAGGAGGTGCACTGCGCCGACCTGCCCTTCTCGGTGGTCGAGCAACGCTCCTCCCGGCAGCGCGTGGATGTCCGCCTGACGTGCGACGCGGCGGACTTCCGCCTGGAGAAGCACTACGTCTTCCGGGCCGGACTACCCTCGTTCCTGGTCCGCCTGACCTTCGAGAACAGTTCGCCTTTCCCGCTCTCGGGGACGTCGGGACCGGCCATCCGCAACCTGGCGTTGCCCGGCGGCGACTTCGCCACGGGACGGGAGCTGTACTGCCTGAACCGGGGCAGGGGCGTGGAGGTCCTGTCCGGACGGGAGTGCCTGACGCGCCTGCACGAGGGCAATGGTGAGGGGACGTTGCGCTGGAGCGCCGTGGCCGAACCCATCTCCCGGCGGGCCCTGGGTTTCTCGCTGATGCACGGGGGGTGCCGTCCTCTGCCTCCCCTGCGCCGAGACGACGGAGCGCTTCTGACCGGGTGGTCGTATCCTCCCATGCCGCCGGGTCACAGGCTGTCCACCGCCGTGGTTGTCACGCCCCTGAGTGGATTCGCGGCCGTGAGCGAACTGAACGAGCTGTTCGTCGCGGACAGCCTGCCGCTCGAGGGTGACGACGCCGGCGCCCGGCTGACCATGATGCCGCTCCGGCGGGAACTGCGGGAGGTGTCCGTGATCACCCGCACGTACGACCAGGAGGGGCGGGAGATGGATCCGTGCGATCCGCTGCTTTTCGACCGCATCGGGCCGCTGAGCCGGCGGGCCGGCACGATCCGGCTCCCCTCACCGGGGGACGGACTCACCTGGCTGCTGCACGAAGTCTATGCCGAGGGCAACAGGATTGCGCGCTTCGCCGTGCCTGTGGGGGAGCCCGGGTTCCCCTTCCCGCACGACAGGTCCCCCCCGGAGGAACCTGCCATCGTGCCGGCCACCGGGAACGTACAGGCGGGCGGGGCATGGGAACCCGTGTCGGCCGAGGACCGGGGGGCAGGCTTCGTCACACGGGTGTTCAACGGCGCCCCCGGGCGTTCAGCACCGGATATCATCGACCTGGTGATGACGTCGGGGGAGAAGCGGACCGTCTTTGTGGGGGTGGCCGCCCTCCGGGGGATCGAAGCGCTCCGGCTGGCCGCCGCTCCGGACGCAGACGGGCTTCCCCCGGGAGCACTCGAGCTGTGGGAAGTACGCGAGAACGGGCGGACACCTGCCTGGATGGTGCCCGTCACGACCGTGCGGATGGATGCCGGCGAGAGGCGTTGGTTCGGCGTGACCGTCAACTGCGAGGGGCTGAGACCCGCCGCCTACGCGACGTCGCTGGTCTTCACTGCGGAAGACGCCACCCGGCGGCTGCCCCTGCGCGTGGAGGTGGTCGAGAGCCCCGTGGGGCGTTCCGACGGCTTTGGGCTGTGGTATCTGGGCTCCGCAGTGAGGGGGGCGGGCGGAGGGCCCGTGCTGGCGAAGCTGCGCGGCTACGGCGTGGAGGGGTTGACCGTCTCGCCGGGCGAAGCCGAGAGCCTGCGCGAGGAGGTAGCGGGGTCCGGCTTCCGACTGCTAACGCTCAGCCGGGGCGGCGGCACAGTCGCGCCCGCGGCGCCCGCACCGGGCCGGTTGCTTCTACCTCATCCGGACGCCCTGTGGCTGATCCGAGCGGGGGCGACCCCGCCGGCCGTTCTCGGCAGCGTTCGGCGCACGGGCTACACGCCCGCCCTCCTTGCCGAACGACTCACGGCGCTGGCGGGAACCGTGGTTGCCGAGGGGAAGCCGCCGTTCCTTCTGGCCACAGATGGGTGTGAGCCCGAGCGGGTGGAGCGGATGGTCGCCGCCGGTGAGCTGCCCGGCGAAGCGACGGTCTGGTGCCACCTGGACCTGCGCGATGCCGACTGGCGCAGGGCCGCCGTGGAGGTCCGCAGCGCCCTGTGGGCCGCCGGCTGGCAGGGGCTGGCCGGCGTGGCAGTGCACTGCCCCTCGCCCGCCCAGGAGGTTGACCGTCAACTGGTCATCTGGCACATCCTGCGCGACGCCCGGCGCGACGCTGACCTCTGGCGAAGTATGCGTCGCGCGGCCCGGCACCTGCGAGACAGCCGCGCTTCCTCCGACGAACCGCTCCCCGCCGGGACGCTGCTCCTCCTTGAGAAGCTGGAGGGCATCGTCGGACCCGCCGAGCACTGCACGCTGCGCCTGCGACCTCGCAGGACGGCCTTCCGGGAGCTCTACCGGGTCTCTCCTCCCTCGAACGCGGGATGGCCGGACCTGCGCCAGTTCGCGGCGGCCCGCCGGCAGGTGCTCGAAGCCGCCGCCGAGATGGGCACGCCGCCATCCCGACCGCGCGGGAGCGTGCTCTACTGGCAGGACATACCGCTCATCCGGGACGGCCACGTGGACTGGGTGATCTGTGCCCCCGAGGGGGAAGGGCCCTGGAAAGCCGGACAGAAGCTTCAGGAGACCCTGCGTAACCTGTCAGGGTGCATCGTGCCGCTCGAGCGCTCCCTGCCCGACCTTCACGACCGGCGGGCACCGGGCCTGGTCTGGCTCATCGCAGAAACCGACCCCCTGGACTACCTGCCCCGGGAGATCGTGCCCCGATCCCTCTCTGCCATTGAACGTCCCCTCCGTCTGCTGGAACTGAAAGGAGGGAACGTGGTCGTCCTGGTGCGGGGAGCCGCCAACGCAGAGAAGACCCTGGGGGCCCTGCAGACCGCGGCACAGAGCTACCCGGCGGCCGACCAGGTGCGCTGATCTCGGGCGCGACGATGGAGGACGGACGTATGGAGGCCCTCTTCTGTGGCATAGACGTCGGCACTCAGGGGGCACGCTGCGTACTGGTCACCGAGAACGGGCGCCCGGTCGCCCGCGGCCGGGCGGCCTTCCCCTCCGTGAAGGCATCACTGCCCGAAGGCTGGTTCGAGCAGGAGCCCGGCGGCTGGCTCTACGCCGTTCGGGAGGCCCTCGGTGGGGTGTTGGGAGATGCAGAGGCCGATGCCGTCGCGGCGGTGGGAGTGACCAGCACGAGCGGCACCGTCTGTGCACTGGATGCCGGACACCGCGTTCTGATGCCGGCCATCATGTACAACGACGCCCGAAGCGAAGCGGAGGCCCGGGAGGTGCAGACCGCCGCAAGAAACCTGACCGACCGGCTCGGGTATCGCTTCAGCCCATCCTTCG
>JASFTU010000060.1:0-8575 GCA_050050635.1 Candidatus Brocadiaceae bacterium | reverse complement strand
AAGCGCACACCGACGTTCCGCGCCCGCGGTTCCGCCCGCAGGTTGATCGCCTCCGCCCGCTCAAGCGTCCCCGCGAAGGTGAAGCCCACCTCGCCTTCCGTTTCCAAGCCTTCCAGCACGTGCAGCTCGCCCAGTCGGAGCGATACATCCGAGTCCACTGCCAGGTCGAGGCCCTCCAGGATACGGCCGGGCGTCGGCACCCCCCCGATCGATCCCAGCCCGCGGGCAGAAAGCGATCCCGTCGCCTGCAGGGCCTCCCCCGGGCCGGCAAGGCGAAACTGCGAGACCTCCAGCGCGTCGAAGTCCCGCACGCCTATCTCCGCGCCGAGCGTGAAGTCCCGGAGCGGGACCGGCAGCGCCCCCGGCTCGATGAGCTCGATGCCGAGTTCGGCTGCCAGGTCGATATCTCCGTCACTCAGCCGCAGATCGGCGGACGAGCTCACCCCTCGCGCGCCCATCTGCCGCCCGGCCAAACGACCTGCCACGGCGAGGTCGTGGACGGCGAGCGAAGCCCCGACGTCGAGGGGGACGCTCTCCCTGTAGAACTCCACCAGGGGGAACAGCCGGTAACGCGGCCCCTCCCCGCGCGCGAGAGAGGCGATGGTCCTGTCCACCAGTGGCAGCGCGCCCGAGAAGCTCGCCTCGGCCTCGGTCTGACCCGCCATCTCGGGCACCCGTTCGGCCAGCTCAGGGGGCAGACAGCGGGCGGCCAGCTCCGCCGCGGCCCCCAGGTCCGGCACCTCCAGTCGAATCGATCCCGCCACGCCGTCCGCGCCCATCCCGGTCAGGTGCAGCTCCGGCACGTGCAGCGCGCCCAGCCCCTCGACCCGCGCCCGAGCATCGGACAACGTGAGATCACCCGCAAAGGGGACAGACGTCAGACTCCCCACCCCCTGCACGGAGAAGGGCCCGAGCCACTGCGCCCCCTCCGCGCCCTGGGCAAGCGCCAGCCGCAATCCCTCGGTGGCGGCGGCTGCCCGGGCCTCGAGTTGCGCGCTGCCGGAGTGCAGGGCACGGAGGTCCGAAGATGCCTCCAACCGCTCCAGACCGACGCCCGGTGCCCCGTCCACAGACCCTCCGTGACCCGTTGTCGCCTCCAGCCCGCCCAGCGTCAGCATCCCCGCAGCAGCAAGATCGAACGGCTGGAGGGCGGCGTCCAGCGACACGCCCAGAGACGCGAGCGACCGTGCGGCGCGCAGTCCGACCCGCAGAGCGTCTCTCTCCAGGGCCAGCGGGCCCAGCTCCGCCGCTCCCTGTGCCTCGCAGCGCAGTCCGGCCTCCTCGTCCCCCGGCAGGTGGCCCGCGACGTCGAGGATTCCGCCCACCGCACCGGCGGCCCGGAGCGTGCCGATTCCTCGCGTCAGGTCGTCGCTCAGGCCTTCCGCCGCCCGCAGCGCCTGCGCTACGTCCAGCACGCCTCCGCCGCGTGCGGAGATCGTGCCGGGGCCGGCGTCCGCCTCCCCCGACAGCCACATCCACGGCGCCAGCTCTCCTGCGCGGGCCCTCGCCTCTGTCAGGACCAGGGCCCGGCGTGCGGCACGGGTGAGGTCGAACCCACGCAGGCGGAAGTGGGCCTCAGCCGGCGCGCTCAGCTCACCCCGGGCCTCCCTTCGCACGCTCAACGCATCCGCGGAAAGGCTCCCGGCGACCTGCGCGCTGGCGGCACAGGGCAACGTCACCTCGCCCCGAAGGTCGGCCCCCAGCCCCTCGCCGACGAAGGCCAGCACCTCGCCCAGGTTGCCCTGGAGCCGGCTCACCTGTACGGTTCCGTCCACGCACGTGAGCCCGCCCAAAGCACTTCCCAGGTGGATCTGCGCCTCGTGTGCGATGGTGGCGCTGCAGTCGGATGCCTTTGCTTCCGCGCCGCTCGTCTCGGCCAGCCGCACTCCGCCGGTCACCCCCGTCACCAGCACTTCGTTGTTCAGCCGCAGCGCGCCCTCGAGCACGGGACGGAGCTGGACGTTTCCGGTGAGTTCCGTCCCGGCCGACGCGGTGCCCTCGATGCTCACGCGGACCGGCAGCTCGAGCCTGGCCCGGGACAGGGCAGCCCCCATGTCCGCCAGCAGCAGGCTCCGCATCTCGATGCGGTGATCCGGACCGCCGGTGAACGAGAGGGTGGCGCGCCCGTCCAGCAGGTCAGGCACCGACACGAACGCATCGGCACGGGGCAGCGCGAGTTGCCGCAGGTCCAGCTCACCCCCGAACCCCGCCCGGACGGGCACGGGGCCGAAGTCCACCAGGCCGGGCGACGCCCCGCGCAGACGCGGCGCCTCGAAGATCGTGCTGACCGAGGCCGCGCCGCCGGTGTTCCGATAGCCCATAGCGACCCGGAACCCGTCCGCGAGCTCGCACTCTACCCGCCCCGCGCGGCCACCCACTCCCTTCGCCTTCAGCACCAGGCGGCCCTCCCCTTCCAGCAGGCCGCGGAGCCGGCAGCTTCCGTCGGCGAGAAGGTCCTCGACCCCGGCCTCCAGGACGCCGGGCGCTCCGACCCTGATCCTGACGCCTCGAGCCCTGATGGCGTCCACGACGATGGGAAGGGGCAGCCGCAGGTCCTCCAGCCTCAGCGGCTCCTCCGACTCCGGCATGATCGCCAGCACGTTCCACCCGGCCTCGTCCCGCCGCACGCGGACGGACACGTCCTGCGCCGAGATGCCGGTGATGTGGACGACGCCGTCCAGCAGTGCGCCGGGACGCCACTGAACCCGCACCCGTTCCACCGACACGACGGGCGAGCCGGGCTGTCCGGGCGGGGCAATGGCGAAGTCCTCCATCAGCGCCAGCCGGCCACGCACGGGGGCCACGCGCAGGCCTCCGATCCGCACGTGTGCCCCGCTGAGCCGCTCCGATAGCGCGTCGGCGACCAGCCCGCGCACGAGCCCCGTGTCGGTGAGGTACGGGCAGAGGTGCAGCAGGAGCAGCAACAGGATCAGGACGAGGGCCGCCCCGCGGAAGGCCCACCTGAGCAACCGCTTCCACAGCGACCGGCGCTCCCCCCCATCGCCGGTGGAATCGTGTGATTCGTCCGCCATCGACGCCCCTAAACCGCCCCGTACTCCAGCCGCAACTGCAGGCCGTGGCAATACCTCTTGAACTGCGTCACCGTAGGCCGCTTGTGCTCATTATACTCCAGGCATTTGAGCACCATCTCGGAAAGCTCATCCGGCACCGACTCATTCAGTTGGGAGGGCGGCGGGATGCGCACCTGCCGGTCGGGAACGAAGCCCCTTTCCTCGTGCTCTCCGGGCATGATGGAGGGGATGTTCTGCCCGGTGAGCACCCAGTAGAACACCGCCCCCAGGTTGAACACGTCGGTCTTTTCGGTGACCTTCCCGCCGGCCTGCTCCGGGGCAATGTAGCCGAACGTCCCCTTGTAGGAGTCGAGCTTCTGCCCGATGGGAGCCGCGAAGCCGAAGTCAATCAGCTTCACGTCCAGGTGCTCCCCCACCAGGATGTTCTGGGGCTTCAGGTCCGCGTGGACGTAACCCGCCTTGTGTGTGTTCGCCAGGCCCAGGCAGACCTGGCGGAAGATCGTCAGCGTCTGGTCCAGATCGTAGTCATGCTTCTCCGAGAGCGCCGTTCCCTCCAGCCGCTCCATGACCAGGTAGGCGGCTTTCACCTTGAAGAACTTCCGGACTTTCCTGAAATCAAGAGCCCGAACCGCAACCTGGACGCCCCGCGTTCTGACGGCCTGGATGGCGGTCAGAACGCGGTACTCGTTCTCCAGGTGGCCGACGACCTGGAGGTCCTCCTTCCGCCGGATCGGCGCCCACTTGACGGCGAACACCTCGCCGTCGCTCTCCCGCTCCACCTCGTATATCTCCGTGCGCGCCCCGGTACCCAGTCTCTCGCCGACCCGATAGCCGGGCAACGCATCGTGCAGTCGCAGCGTGTTCTTCGCCATGTTGCCTCTCCGCCCGGGGAGGTCCGTATGATAGTCCGCCGTCCGGCGACGTGCAAACCCTCCCGGCTCCTCTTGCGTCGCTTCCCGCATGCTGTAAACTGTCCGGCTGCGAGTCAAGCCGGAGGGTACACGATGGCGAAGCTTTCCGAGAAGCGCATCCAGGAACGTTACGCGGCGCTGGGCGAGGACCTGGCCGAGACCGGACTCGACATCGACCAGGTAAAGCAGAAGGTGAAGGCCTTCGAGGTCGAAGTGCCCTCCTGGGTTTTCGGTGAGTTCGGGGGCGGCAGGTTCGGCGACTACATGCCCCCGGCGCCCGCCCGGGACTTCCGCGCGAAGCTGCGCGACGCCGCCCTGGTCCACAGGCTGACCGGCGCCTCGCCGCGGGTGGCCATCCACGTCGGCTGGGACAAGCCGCAGGACGTGGCCTTCGACGAGGTGCAGGCCGACATGTTCGCCGAGCCGCGCGAGTTCGCCCGCCAGCAGGGCATCGACTTCGGCGCCGTCAACCCGACGCTCTTCCTAACCGGGACGCACCACGGCAGCCTCAGCTCGCCCATGCCCGACGTGCGGCAAATGCTCATCGATCACTGCATCGTCTCCTGCGAGATAGCGGAGAAGCACGCTCACGGCCTCGTCACCTACTGGCTGCCGGACGGGAGCAACTACCCCGGGCAGCGCGACCTGTGGCAACAGGAGAAGCTGGTCAGGGACGCCTTCCGGGAGATCTACGAGGCGGCCGGCGACGAGGTGGTTCACCTGATCGAATACAAGCTCTTCGAGCCCGGGACCTATTCGACGGTCATATCCGACGCCGGAGTGGCCACCGAAATGGCCGACGCCCTGGGCGAACGGGCGGGCGTGCTGGTGGACATGGGACACCACGCCTTCGGGGTGAACGTGGCCCAGATAGTGGCGCGCCTGATAGGCACGGGCAGGCGGGGCGGCTTCCACTTCAACACCCGCTATGCCGCCGACGACGACCACGCCGTGGAGCCCAACCTTCCCATGTTCGCCATCTTCTGCGAACTGGTGAAGGGAGGCGTCGTCTGTGCGGATGAGCCCGGCCGGAACTGGGCCTACATGATCGACCAGTGCTCCTCTCTGGAGAACCGGATCCGGGCCGTGCTGCACAGCATAGACGCACTGCAGGTATCGCTGGCCAAGGCACTGGTGCTGGACGGCGACCGACTCGCCGACCTCCAGAACAGGCAGCAGATCACACCCGCCAACCGCACCTTCCTCGATGCCTTCCTCACCGACGTGCGGCCCATTGTGTGGATGGCAAGGCTGGAGCAGGGACTCCGCCCCGATCCGGTGGAGGCCTACGACGCCAGCGGCTACCAGGAACAGGTCGAGCGGGAGCGCGGCTGAGGTGACGGTGCCGCTCAGCGGGCCGTCGGGCGGGAGCCATGGGGCTCTCCCGACCGGGGCGGCCCCCGGAAGCGGCCCGTCGGCGTCCGCGGGGGACCGCCCGAAGGCATCGCGGAGAAGCTCTCAATGCCGAGTATAGACGTCAAGAAGCGGCGTATCGACTCCAAGATCGTCTACTACGGGCCCGGCAGGTCCGGGAAGACGGAGAACCTGAAGTACATCCGCAATCACCTGGACGAGGAGCACCGGGGACGGCTGGCCTCCCTGCCCACCAAAGCGGACCCGAGCCTGCACATCGACGTGCTGCCCGTCCGCTTCGGGAAGATCATCGGGTTCCAGACCATCTTCCACCTCTGCGCCGGGCCCGGCCAGGCCTTCTCCAACAACACGCGCAAATTGCTGCTGCGCGACACCGACGGCATCGTGTTCGTCGCCGACTCCGACCCGCGTCGCCGTGAGGCCAACCTGGACTCCCTCGCGGAACTCCGGCAGAACCTGACCGAGCACGGCCTCCACCTGCGGACCGTGCCCCACGTGGTGCAGTACTGCAAGCGGGACCTGGAGGACGCCGTCAGCGTCGCCGAACTGAGAGCCGACCTGAACACGCACGGCGTGCCGGATTTCAGCGCCAGCACCGAAACGGGCGAAGGCGTGATGGAGACGCTCCGGGCGGCGGTCCGCGCCGTGAGCAACGACCTGAAGAGGCGGCTCTGACCGCGCCGCCCCGGTCGGTTGCGACGCCGCCGCACCTTCACTATCATAGGTCAACCCCGCGGGGCCGGGGGCAGGACGTCCCAACGCACGATTCCTCTGCAAACTGCCGGAGCCGAACTCATGTCCCTGTCACGAGTAGCCGCAGGCGCCGAACCCTCCGCCACGCTGGCCCTCAACGCCCGGGCAAAGAAGATGGCCCGGGAAGGGCTCGACGTGGTCACCTTCGCCCTGGGCGAGCCCGACTTCGACACGCCCGACAACATCAAGCAGGCCGCACACCGGGCCATCCAGGCCGGCTACACGAAGTACACACCGGCCGCCGGGATGCCCCGCCTTCGGGCCGCCATTGCCGAGAAGCTGGAAGCGGACAATGGACTGCCCTACTCCCCCGATCAGATCATCGTCTGCAACGGGGCGAAGCAGGCCCTCTACATGATCATGCTGTGCCTGGTGGAGGAAGGGGATGGCGTCCTGCTGCCGGCGCCTTACTGGGTGAGCTATGCCGAGCAGGTCCGCTTCTGCGGCGCCGAGCCCGTGCCCGTCGATACGACCGGCAGTGAGCTGCGCCTCACCGCCGAGCTCCTGGCGGGCAGCATCGACGAACGCAGCAAACTGCTCGTGCTCAACTCCCCGTGCAACCCCAGCGGGGTCGTGCTGGCAGAGGCCGAGCTGAGGGACATTACGCAGGTGGCCCTCGCGAATGGGCTCTGGGTGATCTCCGACGAGGTCTATGAGAAGCTGATCTACGACGACGTGCAGCACGCCAGCCTCGCCGGCTTCAGTGAGGGCGCGTTCGAGCGTGTGATCACCGTCAACGGACTGTCGAAGACCTACGCGATGACCGGGTGGCGGGTGGGCTATGCCGCCGGGCCCGAGGAGGTAATCCGGGCCGCCGTCAGCATCCAGAGCAATACCACCAGCGCCCCCAACAGCATCGCCCAGAGGGCCTCCATCGAGGCGTTGACGGGGCCGCAGGAGACGGTGGAGGAGATGAGGTCGGCGTTCGACGAACGCCGCAGGTTGATGGTCAACGGTCTGAACGATATCCCGGGCATCCACTGCATCATGCCCGAAGGCGCCTTCTATGCCTTCCCGGACTGCAGCGGGCTGCTGGGTAAGAGCATCGGCGGCAAGACGCTGGAGAGCAGCATGGACCTGTGTGAAGCACTGCTGGAGGAGGCAAAGATCGCCCTCACGCCCGGGGCCGCCTTCGGCACCGAAGGCTACGTGCGGCTCTCCTACGCGACTTCCACTGAGAACATCGAGAAGGGCCTCAGCCGACTGGCCGAGTTCGCCGAGAAGTGCGAGGACTGAGGCCCGGCCGACGGCGCCCCGCGCCGGCCTACACCGCCCGGAAGATGCCCATCCCCGGGTCAAGGACGGTGAACTCGCGCACCGGATCGAGCGTCTCGAATCCCGCCTCGTCCAGCCACGCGATCAGGTCGGAGGGAACGGTGGCCCGCAGGTGATACACCACCTCGGTGCGGCGGGGCCCCGGGCCGTCGTCGCGCCGCACGATGCAGCGCTGCTCGAACAGCCGGCGGGCCCTGTCCCAGCGGTAGTGGAACTCCGCCGAGCCCGACGGCAGGTCCCTGGTCTCGACGTAATCCTCCCTGTAGAAGGACGGCACGTCGAGGCACTTGTCAAAGGCCAGCAGCCCGCCCTGCCTCAGGCAGCCGCGAAAGCACGCGAACGCCCGGCGCAGATCGCGGCTGTCCAGGATGTAGTCCAGTCCGCTGTGCATGCAGATGACGGCGTCGAAGGCACGGTCGGTGTGGAGTTCGGTCACGTCCTGTCGTATGAACTCCACGCGACAGCCGGCGTCGCGCGCCCGACGGCGCGCTCGGCGGAGCATCCGCCGGGAGATGTCGGCGCCCACCACGCGGTAGCCCTTCCGTGCCCAGGGAACGGCTGAGAGGCCCGTGCCGCATGCTGCATCCAGGATGGAATCGCCCGGCCTCAACCCCCGGGCCAGGAGCCGCTCCTCCAGCTCGTCGACCCACTTCCCGTAGGGCGCCCACGCAACGAGTTCGTCATACATGTCCGCGATGCACCCGAAATCGTTGGTCGGCGAGACGGCCTTTCGCCCGGACGACACCGGCGCCTCCGAAGCACGAGCCCTGCGATTGAAGCCCCCACGGCCCCACACTACACTGGACAGGTACCCATACTACGAGGCGCGCGGCCCGTCCGCAAAGAACCTTCCCATTGCGGCCCACGGGCCGGCAGGAGTTCAGCACGAGGCCGACGGTGCGGCAACAGGCGGACAGAGCGCGAGCCACGGTGGTCATCAGCGGCCGGGTGCAGGGCGTCTTCTTTCGCGCCACGACGCGGCAGAAGGCGCGTGAGCTGAGAGTAACGGGTTGGGTGCGCAACCGCCGTGACGGAAAGGTCGAGGCGGCCTTCGAAGGGCCGCGGGATAGGGTTCAGCAGATCGTCTCGTGGTGCCACCGCGGCCCCCGCTCCGCCGTCGTGGAGTCGGTGGACGTGGACTGGCAGGAGCCCACGGGCGAGTTCTCGGACTTCTCCGTCCGTTTCTGAGGCGCTTCCGCCGGCTGCCGCGCGCACATCCCTGCCCCTCGC
>JASFTU010000059.1:0-8597 GCA_050050635.1 Candidatus Brocadiaceae bacterium | reverse complement strand
CCTTCACCTGGCCATGCCCCGCAGTGAGCTCTTGCTCTGGCGTGAGTCCCACGCAGATTCTGCCCGGCGACGAACCCCCTGTCAACGCGCGGAAGACGCCGGTCCGCTGCTGCGGCCCGTTGCTCGATGAATCGCCCGCGCTCCCCCACATTCCCGTGGTTGCCAGGCAGCGCAAACTCCGGAACACTGGAGCCCGGGGGAGGCACGAGACGGCGCGGGCCGGGCAACGGGCGAACTCGCGGTGAACAGACTCGCAGCGCACGCCGGAGCCTCGGACTCGCTTTTTGGTGCCGCAAAACCGCCCGGTTTCTGCACTATAGTGTGAGACCCCCCAGCGGGAGCCGCCTACAGATGCAGCCCGGCGACGGCCACTACGTGCAGCTCTGCCTGGACGGCCATCCGGAGGCCTTCAGGCACCTGGTGGAGCGCTACCAGGCCCCACTGGTGGCCTACCTTGCCGGCCGGTTGGGCACAAGAGCCGGGGCCGAGGAGGCCGCCCAGGAGACCTTCGTGCGTTCCTACCGCCGGCTGAACGGGCTCCGCAAGCCCGATTCGTTCTTCTCCTGGCTTCTCGGGATCGCCACGCGCGTGGCCAAGGAGGAGCAACGCAGGAAGGCAAGACGGCTCGAAGCTGCCGAGGAACTCCGCCGGCAGCGTCGCGCTCGGGCGCCCGAACCCGACTTCGGCCTGGAGCGGGCCATCGGAGAGCTGTCCGAGCCGTACCGGCAGGTGATTCTGCTGCGGTTTTACGGGGGGCTGTCCTGCGCGCAGACCGCCGAGCAATTGGGGATCCCGCTCGGCACGGTAACCAAGCGGCTCTCGCGCGCCTACCGCATGCTGCGCGAGAAGCTGTCTTCGTCCCACGAGCACACGGAGGAACGGCGATGAGATGCGCCAACTGCAGAGACAAGCTGGCGGACTACACCGCGGGCGCCCTGCCCGGGGCGCAGGAGCGAGCGGTGGAGCTGCACCTGAAGGAGTGCCCGGTCTGTCGCGCCGAGGCGGACGCCTTCGAGGCGCTCGACTCGCGCCTGGCCGAGCGGGGAGCGGCCTTCTCGGACACTTCGCTCGGCGACGAGGTGATGGACCGGTTGATCTCCACGCCACGCGAAACCACAAGGAGAAGAATCATGGCAGTGTTGCCCACAAAGCGAACCTTTGTCGCAGCCGCAGCCGTCCTGATCGTGGCCGTTGCGGCGGCACTGGTCTTCCCGACGGGCAGACCGGCCTACGCGCTGGAACAGACCATGGAAGCGCTCCGCGACCTGCGCTCGGCGCACATGCAGGAGCAGCAGGTACCGCCGCAGGGCGTGTCCGATGTCTGGGCCGAATTCGACGGCTCGGGAGACCTGAAGCGAATCCGTCTGGAGTTCCCCCATGAAGTCAGCGGCGGCCCGAAGACCGTGCTCTGGGAAGACGGCGTCGTGAGAGTCTGGTCCAAAGCAAAGAAGGGCGTCGGGATCCGCTACTCCTCGGACACTCCGCGCTACTGGAGCCGCGGGCTGTTGCATCCCCGTCAGCCGATCGAGCGCTTGAAGGAAGCGCGGGCCGCCGGGGAGGTCCGTCTGGAAAGCCAGGAGCCCGACTCCGAAGGCGAGCCGATCCGGCTGGTCGCCACCTGGACTGACGGGTCGGGCCGGCGATGGAGGTGCCTGGTGGATCCAGAGACCAGACTCGCCCTCCGGCTCTCCGAGTATCGCAAGGAAAACGGGGAGTACGTGCTGCGCTGGCGCCGCGACTACCTGTCCTACAACGAACCCATCCCCGAGGACGTGTTCGAGTTCGACCTGCCCTCGGACGTGCAGGTCGTTGACACCAGGCCACTCCAGGACAGTGAGCGCGAACTGAAGGCGCACGATCCCGAACTCTACCGCGAGATCTGCCGTATGGGTCCGGCCCAGGTCGCTCGGGCGTTCTTCGCGGCCTGTGCCGACGAGGACTGGGACAGGGCGGAGCTGTTCCTGCTCGGTGTGAGCGACAGGACGAAGGGGACGTACGGCGGCCTGACGCTGATCACGGTCGGCGAAGCAGTCCGCGAAGAGGGCTACGCCGGTCAGTACGTCCCTTACAGCATTCGGCTGAAGTCCGGCGAGACTCAGGAGCACAGGCTCGCCGTGCGCCGGCACCGCGTGCTGCACCGTCTCGTCGTGGATGGCGGCATCTGAGCCAGCCCCTTTCCCGGGGCTCCGCACGGGCCCCGGCTCTTCCTGATCCAGGCAGCCTCCGAACGCGTCATTCCGCGGCCCGCGCCTTGGCTGTCCGCTACAGGTCGTGTATTATCGGGCCGCTTCGGACTCGTGATTGACAGCGCGTCGGCCTCCTGCACACACCGAACGCGCGCCTCTCGTCGGGGGATGTCGGGGTGAGCCAGAAGGCGCCCAATCCGTCCGGGGAACGGCCGAACGTGCTGTTCATCTTCGCCGACCAGCTCGGCGCTCACTACCTGGGCTGCTACGGTCATCCTCAGGTGGAAACCCCGAATCTCGATCGGCTGGCGGGCGAGTCGGTCCGCTTCACGCGGGCCTACACGGCGTCTCCCCTTTGCACCCCGTTCCGCGGGACGCTGTTCCTGGGGCGCTATCCCGTGCAGACGGGCATCGTGCGCAATCAGCAACGCATTCCAGCCGGCGAGACCACCCTGGCCGATCTGTTCAACAAGGCCGGCTACCTGACCAGCTACGTGGGGAAGTGGCATCTGTCCGGACCGCCGCAGGGCACACGGTGGGTGCCGCCGACCGAGCGCGGTGGCTTCTCCGACTTCATCGGCTGGGAATGCGGTCACAGAACGCACTTCGATCACGAGCTGTTCGAGGACGATCCAGACCGGCCCATCCCCATGCCCGGGCACGAGACGGACGGGCTGACCCGGTTCGCCTGCGAGCGGCTGGAGCGCCACGCGGCCGGCGAGAGGCCGTTCTGCATGTTCGTCTCATACCAGGCGCCGCACCCCGTCTGTGATCCGCCCGAGCCATACCGAAGTCTCTACACAGGGGGGCCGCTGCACTATCGCCCGACTGTTGACTTCGATGCACGCTTCACAGGCTACGGCAGGATGTCGGTCGACATGGGGGTGCGTGACTGGACGGAGCGTTACTTCGGGGAGATAAGCCAGCTTGATGCAGCCGTGGGGCGAGTGCTGGGTAAGGTTGAGGACCTGGGGTTGCGGGACTCGACCGTAGTTGTCTTCACCTCGGATCACGGGGACATGGGCGGCTGTCATGGCCTGTTCGAGAAGAGCGTCGCGTACGAGGAGGCGACGAGGATCCCGCTGCTCGTGCGCCTGCCGGGGCAGTGGCTCGGCCGCACGTCCGATGCTCTGTTCTCCTCGGTGGACTTCCTGCCCACGTTGCTGGGCGTGTGCGGGCTTCCACCGGCGGCGACGGCCGAAGGCATCGACTGCGCCCCGTTGCTCCACCGTCGGCCGAGCGCGGAAGAACGGGAAGCCGTTTTCATCACCTGCAGGGACTGGGCGTGCATCCGTCGCGGCAGCTACAAGCTGACGCTGAATGCGGACGGCGCCGAGATGAGGAAGCTCTTCCGGCTGGACGTCGATCCCTTCGAGCAGATCAACCGGGTCGAAGATCCCGCAGAGAGGGAGACGGTGGAGGCACTTCGGGGTCTGTTTCTCGATTGGCTGGAGGACGTCAGGACGCGGGCCGGGGACACCGAGGCGGCATCCCGCATCTCGCCGGCTCTGCGCGCGCCGCGGTGAGTTCCGTCCGGCATTCTCAGCGTGGCCTCGTTTTGTGCCGCTTGCCCGCCTGCGGTACACTGGAATGGAGACAACCCGCCGCTTCCTCCGGAGGTCCAACCCGAGATGCCGACATTGGGGAAAGCGTTGATCGTACTGGGGGCCGTTCTGGTCCTGCTGGGAGTGCTGCTTCTGGTGGGTGACAGGATACCGCTTCTGGGGAAGTTGCCCGGGGATTTTCGCATCGAGGGCGAGCGGCTCAGCTTCCATATCCCGCTGACGACGTGCATACTGCTGAGCGTGATCCTGACGCTGGTGCTCAACCTGCTGGCGCGCCTCTTCTCGGGGGGGCCGTGAGAGGGCTCATTCCTCCTCTTCTTCCCTGTCCTCGGCCCGTGCCCTGAGGTCCTCCTGCACGCGGGTGGCCCGGCCGGTCCGCTGCCTGAGGTAGTGGAGTTTGGCGCGTCGGGCCCGGCCCCGCCGCACCACCTTGATGTGATCGATGCTGGGTGAATGGAGGGGCAAGATACGCTCCACGCCCTCCCCCTGCACGATGCGGCGGACGGTGATCGTCTCTCGGTTGCCGCTTCCCTTCCGCGCGATGCAGACGCCACGGAATACCTGGACGCGCTCTCGGCCGCCCTCCCGGATGCGCACTCCGACGTCGAGCGTGTCGCCGACGCGGAACGACGGGATGTCATCCCGCATGTACGGCTGCTCGACCAGCCGCATCAGGTCCTGTCCTTTGGGTCGCTCCTCATTGTCACTCATCTGGCCTCTCCGTGTTGCCCTGTCCTCTGCGTAGCAGGTCGGCGCGCCTTGTCCTCGTGCGTCTTTCGGCCTGGTCGCGGCGCCAGTTCTCTATCTCCTTGTGGTTGCCACTGCGCAGCACCTCGGGCACGTTCATGCCCCGGAACTCCGCCGGCCGGGTGTACTGCGGATACTCGAGCAGTCCGTCGGAGAAGCTGTCGGCGCCGGCCGACTCCTCATGACCCAGCACGCCGGGCACCAGGCGCACCGTGGCATCCATCACCACCATGGCGGCGGCCTCTCCGCCGCTCAGCACGTAGTCCCCGACGGAGACCTCTTCGACCGGCAGACCCAGCCGGATCCGTTCGTCGAAGCCCTCGTAGTGGCCGCACAGCAGGATCAACCGTTCGCTCCGGCTGAACTCCCGGGCCATCTCCTGGTCGAACCTCATGCCCTGGGGCGTCAGCAGGATGAGCCTTCCTTCCCTCTCGTCCATGTCCCGGACGGTTTCGTAGCAGCGGAACACCGGCTCGGGCCGAATCACCATCCCCGGGCCGCCACCGTAAGGCCTGTCATCGACCTTCCTATGCTTATCCTCGCTGTAGTCCCGGATGTCGTGCAGGTGGTAATCGACCAGCCCTTTCTGCTCCGCGATGCCGAGCATGCTGGCCTGGAGAAAGGGCCTGAGCACCTCCGGGAAGAGGGTAAGGACATCCAGCCTCAGACGGGGTCTTCCGGCGCTCATGGCGCCACCTCTTGGCGGGCGGACGGTTCGGCGGGCGTTCCCTCAGACGGATACGCCCGCTCTACGCAGCAGGTCCGCGACGCTGTCGGAGGGCTGGGCCCCGACACTGAGCCAGTATTCGACCCTGTCCTTATCGACCGAGATCTTGTCCTCGTCCTTCTCCTGGTGCGGGTCGTAGGAACCGAGGTACTCGATCGGCTCGCCGTCGCGGCGGGTGCGCTTATCGAAGGCGCCGATCCGCCAGTACGCGCTGTTCCTTCGCCCGCATCTGGTGAGTCTGATTCTTACCATTTCTGCCTTCAGCGAGTTAAAGCGTCGGGAAGCTCTCTCTATCTCTTTCCCTTGCGCCTGCCCCCGCCCGGAAACCCTCCGGGCGGCTGGCCGGGCATCTGGTCCAAACCATCGGGCATCGCGTCGAGGAAGGCCCCCATATCGCCCTTGCTGACCTTTCGCATGACTTTTTTCATCTGCTTGAACTGCTTCAGAAGCTGGTTCACCATCACCGGATCCGTCCCGCTACCCCGGGCGATGCGTGCCCGACGGCTGGCGTCGATGATCTGTGGGCGGGCGCGCTCCTCACCGGTCATGCTGTTGATGATGGCTTCGACGCGGTTGACCTGGCTGTCATCGAACTCGATCTGGTCGAGCCTGGATCCGACGAATGGCAGGTGACCGAGTATGTCGCGCAGCGGGCCCATGCGGCGCAGCATCTGTATCTGCTTGCGGAAATCTTCCAGGTCGAACTTCGCCCGGCGCAGCTTCTCCTCCAGTTCCCGGGCGTCTTCCTCCTCAATCGCCTTCTCGGCCTTCTCCACCAGTCCCTTGACGTCGCCCATGCCGACGATGCGATCGGCCATGCGGTCGGGGTGGAACGCCTCGAACCGGTCGAGCTTCTCCCCCAGTCCGACGAACTTGATCGGCTTGCCGGTGACCGCCTTCATGGAGAGGGCGGCCCCTCCGCGGGCGTCGCCGTCGAGCTTGGTCAGGATGATCCCGTCGAACTCCAGGTAGCGGTTGAACTCCAGCGCGCTGTTGACCGCGTCCTGGCCGGTCATGGCGTCGGCGACCAGGTAGACCTGGTCCGGTTTGACCTTCTCCTTGATCTCGCGCAGCTCCGCCATCATCTCATCGTCGATGTGCAGCCGACCGGCGGTATCGAGGATGACCGGCCCCATGCGCTCCTCGGCCGCCTGGAAACGCGCCTTCATGGCCACCATCAGGGCCGTGGCCTGGGAATCGCTCACAACGGGGACGCCACACTGCTGGCCCAGCACCTCCAGCTGGTCAATGGCCGCGGGCCGGCGAACGTCGGCGGCCGCCATGAGCGGGGCGCAGGAGTAATTGTCCCGCATGTAGAGGGCCAGTTTCGCGCAGGTGGTCGTCTTGCCGCTGCCCTGGAGGCCGCACAGCATCAGCACTGTCGGGCCGTCCTGCTTCATCGGGACGGAGGTGTCCACGGGTCCCATCAGCGCCTCGATCTCGTCATAGACGATCTTGACGACCTGCTGGGCCGGATCCACTCCCCCAACGACCTCTTCGCCGACGGCCTTCTCGCGGATGCCTTCGATGAACTCCTTGACAACCCTGTAGTGGACGTCCGCCTCCAGGAGGGCGATCCGCACCTCCTTCAGTCCGTCCTCTATATTCTTCTCGGTCAGCTTCGGCCGACCACGCAGCTTGCCGAAGAAGCCCTGCAGTGTGTCACTGAGTGTCTCGAACACAGCGGGAACCGTTCGATAACAGGAATATGGACTCTGAGTTGAGCGAGGACCACGGCCGGGCTGCGTGGCGCGCAATGAGAAAACGCCTCGCCTGCAAGCGTGAGATTGCCCCGGTTCAGCGCTTATTCGGAGAGGAAACACTGGAGCCATCCCGCTGGACCGCGGAACAGCCGTGATGCATCAAACCACATGCCGGCCCACCGGCCACCCGCCATTTTGATTGCGATTATATCAGAACGGCGTCCCACTTCAAGCGAAAACGGCCCGCACCCCGGCCTTTCCCATTTGTGCGCAAGCCTTTACACCTGCCCTTGCAGGCCCTCCGCGCAACGTGCTAAGCTTTGGTCTCCAGTCCGAGCCGGCGCGAACCAGGAGATGCCGCCACCGGTGCCCGCAATGCCCCCTCCGACCGAACAGACCGACCGCCCGCCGATGCTGGTCACCATAGTTACCGGGTCCCGACTGGTGCTGGCGCTCGGAGTTGCCGTTCTCACCCGTTGGTCCGGGACGGAGACATGGGCCGTCGTGCTGGCGACTTCCCTGGTGCTGCTGATCGAGATCTCTGATCTGGCCGACGGCTACCTGGCCCGGCGCAACCGGGCAGTGAGTCAGTTCGGGAAGCTGTTCGACCCCTATACGGACAGCCTTTCCCGGATCACCGTTTACTGGTCGCTGGCCGTGACTGGTCGCTGCCTCGCATTCGTGCCCCTCATCATGGCCATCCGGGACATCACGGTGGGCTACACGCGCATCCTGCTGACCCGAAAGGGCAAGGACGTGGCGGCCCGGTGGTGGGGCAAGGCGAAGGCGGTGACGCAGGGGACGTGCGCCCTGCTGCTGATGAGCGGGCCGATGTGGTGGGGCGACGCCGGACCGGCCATCATCTACGCGCTCAGCTTCCTGGTCGTCGCGGCAACTCTCGGCTCAGCGGTTCTCTACGCGCGCGTCGCGCTCAGGCGGCCCTGAGGCATCACAGCTCGACCGGCCGCCCCTCGCTCGCCGAGCGCTCCATCGCCATGATGACCTGAGTGACCTTCCGCCCGTCTTCGAAGCCCGTCATCGGCTGACGCCCCGTCAGCAGGCAGTCCACGAAGTGCCGGATGCTCTCCCGGGCAAAGCCGACGGGCCGCCCCTGCACGGTGGGGCTGATGAAGGTATCCGGACACGTCGGCCCCTGGTCGGTCACTTCCAGCAGGCGATGCGGGCTGCCGTCGAAGTGGAATGCGCCGCACTGACCAACGACTTCCAGCTTGAAGTCCACCAGGGCCGGGTTGCGCTCCGGCAGAATCCAGCAGTTTTCCAGCAGCGCGTGGGCACCCTCCCGGAACTCCAGCACGGACAGGTAGTAGTCGGGCGTATCCACGCCCCTGCCCTGCAGCACACCGCTCCCGGTCACGGTGTGGACACGGGCGACTTCGTCGGCGAGGAGCCATCGCAGCGTGTCGATGCAGTGGCTGCCCAGGAACCAGTTGACCGTGGAGCGACCAGCCCAGGAGAGCATGGTGGTGGGCACAGAGATGGCGTCCGAGAGGCGGTAGTACACCATCTGCACGGCCCCGATCCGACCGGCCGCGATGCCCTCCCGGATCCGCGTGACGCCGGGGTTCCAACGGTTGTGGAAGTCCACCATGAACGGTACGGGCTGCTCGCGCAGTGCCTTCCCGACCCGATCGCATTCCTCAAGACTGGT
>JASFTU010000058.1:0-8600 GCA_050050635.1 Candidatus Brocadiaceae bacterium | reverse complement strand
CCCGCTCGTGGCGGGACCTGCCCCACTTGATCTACGACATACCCGCGGCGCTGGCGACGTTCACGTTCATCGGCCAGCTCATCGTCGAGGCGACGGGGGCGGGCCTCGGCGCATCCTGGGTCGCCAGGGCGGCCATGATCGGTGCCCTGTCCGTGATCGCCTTCGGACGCGAGCTGTTGCACTGGCCCATCTCCGGGCACCTGTCGTGCGTCCTCGCCATCGCGCTGGTACAGGCGGCCGATCCCAGGCTGGCGCGCCCGGAGAAACTGCTCTACTGGGTGCCCGTGCTCATCGTTATCTCCATCCGGTGGGCCGTCTTCGACCGCGGCGAGCACTGGCCGACCTACAGCGCCCTGATTGCCGCCGTGCTGCTCGCGGTCCCGGCAGTCGTCCTGCTCCGCTCGGGCACCGGCAACTGAGCCGACCTCACTCGCGCATGAAGTAGAGGAGCCGATCGTTGAAGTGCAGGTGCGCCAGCTCGGGCGGCGGCTCGGGGATGGGCGGACCCTCGATGATGACCGGCACGATGTCGGGCGGGTTGAGGCGGTCCCCGGCCTTCCGCTCCAGGGCGCACTTCACCTCGCGCTCGACCCACTCGGACGCCCTCGCCGACGAAGACCAGAACAGCAGGAACAGGTCGCACCGGTTGATGTAGTCGTAGAGCTTCTCTTCCCACAGGTCCCCGGGCTCCAGATTCAACACGTCCTGGAAGCAGCGGATACCCACCCCGGAGAGCATCTGCACGCGCTTGAGGACCTCCGCGCGGTCCTTCGAGGAGTACGACACGAAGGCGAGACGATAGCGCGGCGCAACGTCCCCCACGGGTTGTGCCTCCTCGGGCCCCGCCTCCCCCGCCACAACGCTCAGCTTGAACTTGATGGAACCGATCGGCACGCCGTCCAGGCCCACGGTCAGGTTTGCTATCACGGGGCCCGGCTCGGCGTCCTCCGGGCAGCGGACGCTGAACTGGACCGCCTCCGGTTCTCCCCTCCACACCAGGCTCTGGACCGGCTCGTCAACCGCGAGGGGATCCGCCAACAGATGGAACATCAGGCGCGAGCCCCGCTCAACCTCCGCGTCCAGGCCCTTCGACGCTCGCGCTTCGGCCTCTTCGTCGAAAGCCCGGGCGCTGGTGGCCGCCGCTTCGTACTGCTCCTGCCGATGCGCGAACGCCTGGACGAACACGCGTCCCCCCGGCGCCACGCGGGGAGCGGAGAAGACGCTGCAGTGCACCTCGTCGGCAGCCGGCGCCGCGCCCCGCCCTCGCCGGCCCCTGAGCCACCGCAGGATCCTGCCCGCCAGTCCCGGCTCCGGTCTCGCCGCGGCGGCACCGTCCGCACCGACCACCGCAACGCTCTGTTCAACGCCCTCTTCGGCTGCCCCTCCCGTGCCCCCGGCGTCGGCCCGCGCCGGAACGCCACGCGTCCGGGATCCGGCGACGGCCTCCCCGGAGGAAGGCTCCCGCCCGGCCGCCCGCCGGGCGTCGATCGCCTCTCGATGGAGTTCTTCCGCCCGTTCTTCCCGCCCCAGCACCCGGTGCACTTCGGCCAGCGTGCACAACGTGGTCGCCACGGCGGGATGCGCCGGACCGAACGCGCGGCGCCGTATCCGCAGGGCCTCTTCATACACCTCGACGGAGTCCTGGTGCCGGCCGATCGCCCGCAACAGGTTACCCAGGCTGACCAGGGCCCGCGCCAGCGCCGGATGGTAATCACCCACGACGCGGCGGAGGAACTCGCACAGCTCCCGGGCGGCCCGGATTGCCCGGTCCAGCCGCCCCTCGTGCGCCAGGCGGGTCACCTCCCGGCTGAGCGCCGCCGTGCGCTGTTCGATTTCGTCGCCCATCGCCTCGTGGGTCCCGGTCCGCTGAACAGCGACAGTCACAAAGAGACGGCGGGTCACGCCCCCACCGTTCCGCACCGTTTATACCAGTCGGGGTCAGTTCTCGCAAACTGCGGCGAGCCTTCTTGCGGCGCGGCCGAGCCGGCGATATAATCGTATGTTTTAGGGGATACATGCCATAACCATATTCTCTTACCACACCCACCTTTCTCGGGGAAGCTGGGCGGACTGATGGCTTCCGATTCCGAAGACACCGACCGGACCCCCACAGAGGATGCGCCCGCCGGCTCGTTGGTCCCGGTGTACGGGAGCACGGACATCGTGCCGGGCATCCAGGCGTTCCGGCGCGGCGGCATGGTGCTCTACACGGTGCGGGGCGAGCCGGAACTGGTGCGCCAGTTGCTCGGCAGGCTCGGCGAGGACGGAGTCGAGGAAGTGGTGGCCTTTATCAGCCATCGCCAGGAGGAACGCGAGTCCGAGGAGGAGGGACCAGGGGAAGCGGCCGAGGACGAGTAGGCAGGGCGTCAGCCCGGCGGCATCCTGTGGGAGTGGCAGATGGCTATGGCCAGGGCGTCGGCGGCATCTTCGGGGAGCGGTTCGTCGGGCAACTCCAGGAGCATGCGCACCATCTTCTGAACCTGGGATTTGTGTGCCCGCCCGCTGCCCACCACGGACTTCTTGACCTCGGCCGGCGCGTACTCGGCGACCTCGATCCCGCACTGCGCGGCTGCGAGCAGCGCCACTCCTCTCCCCTCGCCGATCTTGAGCGCGCTGCGGACGTTCTTGCCGAAGAAGGCCCCCTCGACCGCCACCACCTCCGGCCCGCAGCGCCGGATCACCTCCAGCAGGCCCTCGAAGATCACTTTCAGACGCAGGGGCTCGGAGGGTTTGCGGCTCTGGACCACCCCGTATTCGACGCATCGCGCCTCGTGTCCGTCGGACTCGATCACGCCGTAGCCACAGAGCCTTGTGCCGGGGTCGATGCCGAGTATCCTCACCGCCCTCTGCTCCTCTGCCGGGACTGGCCGCGACCGCTCCCACCCGGAGCGGCCCGGGCAATGGCGAACCGCACCCGACCGGCGCCGAGCAGGTCCTCGAGCGCCTCCGCGAGTCCGTCGGAGGCGTCAACCGCCAATCCGTTCTCCACCCGACAGCGCAGCCGCAGCCCGTCGCTCATCAGATCGACGAACAAGGGCACGCGCCCCTTGTTGCGGCTCAGGATACCCCTGAGCGAGGACCACAGCCCCGCCTCGGCCTCCTCACAGGGGACGGTCACGAACACGGCCTGCGCCAGTTGCGCCTGGGCCTTCTCGAACGGCAGTACCTGGTCGGCCTGCAGCGAGACGCCGCGCCGGTGGCTGATCCGCCCGCGGAAAAACAGCACCCGCCCCTCAGCGAGCAGGTCGCGATGTCTCTCATAGGCACGCGGGAACAGGACGCACTCGAACGTATTGCGCGCGTCCAGGACCTTCAGCACGGCCATCGGGTCGCCGGAACGGGTCGTGCGGCGCCTCACCTTCTCCACCATTCCGCCCATCACCGCCTCGGTGCCGTCCTCGGCAGCCTCCATCTCATCGGCGAGCAAGGTGCAGAAACGCCTGAGCCTGGAGCGGTGCTCCACCAGGGGGTCGTAGCGGACGTAGATGCCCAGCGTCTCGCGCTCCTGCGCCGCCAGTTCCTGCTGGTTGAGGGGCGGGACGTCGGGCAGATTGGCTTTCATCCGCGTGGTGGGATCCTGTTCCGCGATCCCCGCGAACAGCGAGCGCTGCCCCAGCATGCGGTTCCTGCGGGCACGAGCCCCCACCCTCATGGCGCGTGGCAGAAGGGTCATCTGCTGAGCCCTCGTGCCCGGCAGCGCATCGAGGCACCCGGCCTTCAGGAGGGCCTCCATGGCGCCCTTAGTGACTTCGTGCTGATCGACACGCTCACAGAAGTCGAACAGGTTCAGGAAAGGTCCGCCGTCCTCCCGGGCGCTCACGATGCACTCGACGGCCTTGCTGCCCACGTTCTTGACCGCCCCCAGGCCGAACCGGAGCGCCCCGCTCTTCAGCGGAGTGAACTCCTCCCGGCTCTCGTTGATGTCCGGCGGCTGCACGTCAATGCCCAGCTCCCCGCACTCGTCCATCAGCTCCACCACCTTGTCGGTGTCCCCCATCTCACAGGAGATGCTCGCCGCCATGAACGCCGTGGGGTAGTGCGCCTTGAGGTACGCGGTGATGAAGGCCAGATAAGCGTACGCGCTCGCGTGCGCCTTGTTGAAACCGTAGCCTGCGAAGTGCCGGATCAGCCCGAAGATCTCCTCCGCCGTGTCCCTTTCCAGACCGTTCGCCACCGCGCCCTCGACGAATGCCGCGTGCCGTTTCTCGATGACGGCCTCGTTCTTCTTGCTGACGGCTTTGATCATCGTCAGGGCGTCCGACATGCTCATGCCGGCGATTCTGTTGACGATGCGCATGATCTGCTCCTGGTAGAGCAGCACGCCGTAGGTGGGCTTGAGGATCGGCTCGAAGTCGGGATGGGGGTAGGTGACCTCCTCGCGGCCGTGACGGCGGTTGATGAAGTCCTCGACCATGCCGCTCTGAAGCGGGCCCGGACGATAGAGGGCGACGGCGGCGATGAGGTCTTCAAAGCAGTTGGGCTGAAGGCGCTTGAGCATCCTCTGCATCCCGGCGCTGCCCAACTGGAAGACTCCCTTGGTGAGGCCGTCGGTGATGAGGCGGTACGTCCTCTGGTCCCGCGTGTTCATCCTGTTGACGTCCAGCACCGGCGGCTCCTGGCCGCTGTCGCGGATGATGGTGAGGGTCTTCTCAACGATGGTGAGTGTTCTGAGGCCGAGGAAGTCCATCTTGAGCATGCCCACGTGCGCCAGGTCGTCCATGCCCCATTGCGTCATGATCTCGCCGTCGCTGTTCTTATACAGCGGGAGCATTTCCCACAGGGGCTCGTCGGCGATGACGACACCGGCGGCATGTGTGCTGGCGTGCCGGGGCAGGCCCTCCATCTGGCGGGCGTACTCCAGGATGCGCCCGACCTCCTCGTCCTCCGCCGCCAGGGAGGCCAGTTCAGGGACCTGCTCGACGGCCTCATCGATCGGTCGGCCGAACGGTATCATCTTGGCCACCCGGTCCACCTTCGCCAGCTCGACCCCCAGCACCCGGCCGACGTCACGCACGCAATTGCGCGCCTGCAGCGTGCCGAAGGTTATGATCTGGGCGGTCTTCTGCTCGCCGTAGCGTTCCCGCACGTACTCGATGACCTCACCGCGCCGCCTCTCGCAGAAGTCCACGTCCAGGTCCGGCGCCTCCTCCCGCTGAGGATCCAGGAAACGGCTGAAGATCAGGTCGTAGTCCAGCGGGTTCAGGTCGGCAATGCCCAGGGCGTGGCCCACCAGGCTCCCCACGCCGCTGCCCCTCAGGCCGACCGGGATGCCCCGCTCCCGGGCAAAGCGAACGAAGTCCCACACGATCAGGAAGTAGTCCACGTAGCCCATCTGCTCGATGACGCCCAGCTCCACGCCCAGGCGCTCGCGCATCTGTTCGGACAGCTCGCCGTAGCGCTCCTGCAGCCCGCTCTCGGACAGCTCGCGCAGCAGCTCCGGGTTGTCGTCCGGGGAGCCCCGGCCCGGCCGGAACGTGGGGTATTTGCGGGAATCGTCGAGCTCGACCTCGCACATCTCCGCAATGCGGACGGTGTTCCGGAGCGCCTCCGGCTGGTCGGCGAAGACCTGCTGCATCTCCTCGGCGCTCTTGAAGTAGATCTGGTCGGTCGACATCCGGAAGCGATCCTCCTCGTCCAGCATCGAGTGCGTGCTGATGCACAGCAGCACGTCGTGCCAGTCGCGGTCATCCTCTTCCAGGTAATGGCAGTCGTTGGTCGCCACGGCCGGCAGGTCCATCCGCCGGACCAGCTCCAGAGTGGGCCCCATGGCCTGGAGCTGATCCTCCAGCCCGTGGTTCTGAAGCTCCACGTAGAACCCGTCCCGACCGAACAGGCCGCGCATCTCGGCCAGCCACTTCTCGGCGCCCTCCCGGTCCTCGACCAGCAGGAAACCGTTGAGGCGGCTGTTCAGGCATCCGCTCAGACAGATCAGCCCGTCCGCGCACTCCTCGAGCAACTCCCAGTCAACGCGCGGCTTGTAATACAGGCCGTCCAGGTAGGCGTAACTGGCCAGCTTGACCAGGTTCCGGTAACCGGTCTGGTTCCGGGCGAGGAGGGTGAGGTGGTAGAGCTCCTGTCGCCGCGAGCCCCGCTCGCGCTTGGTGCGGTCGCCGGGAGTGAAGTAGGCCTCGTAGCCGATGATCGGCTTGAGGCCGTGCTCGCGCATGGTCTCGTAGAAATCGACCACGCCGAACATGTTGCCGTGATCGGTCATGCCCACGGCCGGCATACCCAGGCGGGAGGCCTTCTCGGCCATCCTGTCCACCCTGCAGGCACCGTCGAGGAGGCTGTACTGCGTGTGCACGTGCAGGTGGCAGAAGTCCGCTGATGCCATGTTCCGAGTCGGAGTGCGAGTGTCGATATGGCTGGTCCCGTCCGGCCGCCGACATTCTAATGGCGTGTTCGAAGGCCGTCAAGACAACCGCCCGGCGCGGCGGTAATCGGTGGCGTAAAGTGGCGCCGCAGGTGGATCGGGGCGCCCCTTAAGGCTTCACCTGCAGAGCAGTTGTGACAGCACCGGCACTCTCATCCGAAGGCTCCCCGCCCCCGACCGAGATGCGGAACTCGCCCGGCTCGACGAACGGGCGCCCGTCCTCCTCGTAGGCCGCAAGCTGCTCCGGACTCAGCCCGAAGGACACCGTCTGCCGCTCGCCCGCGCCGAGATGGATGCGCCGGAAGCCCTCCAGGTGAAGCAAGGGCACCGGCACCGATGCCTCCACGTCGCTCACGTAGAGCTGCACCACCTCGTCGCCGGCACGGTCGCCGGTGTTCGCCACGTCGACGCTCACCGTGACCGGCTCGTCGGGACCGATCTCGTCGGCGCTCAGTCTCAGACCGGAGTACTCGAAGGACGTGTAGCTGAGGCCGTAGCCGAACCGGTAGAGCGGCTCTTCGGTCATGAAGCGGTACGTGCGCCGCTGCATCCGGTAATCCTCGAAGGGCGGGAGCTGATCGAGCGACCGGACGAACGTCATTGGCAGCCGCCCGGCCGGGTTGTAGTCGCCGAAGAGCACGTCCGCCAACGCGTTGCCACCCTCCGCACCCGCGTACCACGCGTGGAGCACGGTCGGCAGTTCTCGGGTCGCCTCGCCCAGAGTCAGCGGGCTGCCACTCATCAGCACAAGCACCACGGGGGTCCCCGTGGCGTGCAGCCGCGCGAGCAGATCCTCCTGCACTCCCGGGAGTCCCAGGTGGACGCGGTCCCCGTTGTTCTCCGAGTAGATCGCCGAGCCCTCCTCACCCTCCAGCAGGGGGCTGAGGCCCATCACCGCGATCACGACGTCGGCGCGGGACGCGACGTTCTCGGCGTGCTGGAAACCGTCGGTCGAGTCGTCACACAGCCCGCATCCGCGGGCGTGGAGGATTTGGGTGCCCACCGACGCCCTGTCCAGAATGCCCATCAGGGGCGTCGAGTACCGGTTCGGGTAGCCGTGGTAGTTGGCCAGGAGCGCATCCAGCGAGTCGGCGTTCGGCCCGACCACGGCGATGCACTTCACGTCCCTGCCCAGGGGGAGAAGATCATCCTCGTTCTTCAGGAGCACGATCGATTCCCGGGCCATCTCGAGGGCCAGTTGCCTGTGCTGCTCGCAGCCCACCACGTCCGGCGGGATCCGGGCGAAGGGCACCCGCTCCGGCGGGTCGAACATCCCGAGCCGGAACCTTGCCCTGAGGAGCCGGCCGAGCGAGAGGTCGATCTCCTCCTCCCCGATCAGTCCCTCCCTCGCCGCCTCCAGCAGCGCAGAGAACACTCCGCCGCAGTTCAGGTCGCACCCGTTGCGCACGGCGAGCGCCGCCGATTCGGCCGGGCCGGAGGTCACCTTGTGGTGGGCGTGGATGTCGCGGATTGCCCCGCAGTCCGACACCACGTACCCGTCGAAGCCCCACTCGCCGCGCAGGATGTCGGTCAGGAGCGTCTTGCTGGCGGAACAGGGCTCGCCGTTGGTGCGGTTGTAGGCGCCCATCACGGAGGCGGCCCCGGCCTCCTGCACGCAGGCCCGGAACGCCGGGAGGTAGGTCTCCCGAAGGTCCCGCCCGCTCACCACCGCGTCGAAGTGGTGTCGCTCGGCCTCCGGCCCGTTGTGCACGGCGAAGTGCTTGGGCGTGGCGACGGTCTTCAGGCAGCGGGGGTGGTCGCCCTGGAGGCCCTTCACGAAGGCCACACCCATCCGGGCCGTCAGGTGGGGGTCCTCCCCGTAGGTCTCCTGCCCCCGGCCCCAGCGCGGGTCGCGGAAGATGTTGATGTTGGGCGACCAGAACGTCAGGCCGAAGTAACGCCCACGGTTCCCCTGGCGGAGGGCCTGGTGGTGCTTGGCGCGTGCTTCGTCGGAGATGGCGGTCGCCACCCTGTGCATCAGGCCGTCGTCGAAGGATGCCGCCATCCCGATCGACTGGGGGAAGACGGTCCCCATGCCGGCCCGGGCCACACCGTGCAGGCACTCGTTCCACCAGTCGTACTCGGGCACGCCCAGGCGCGCCACGGCGGCCGCCTGGTGCACCATCTGGCTGACCTTCTCCTCCAGCGTCATGCGGGACAGCAGGTCCTGCACCCGTTCTTCCAGGGGCACGTCGGGATCCATGTACCTGCGCGCCTCTTCGGTTGA
>JASFTU010000057.1:0-8626 GCA_050050635.1 Candidatus Brocadiaceae bacterium | reverse complement strand
TTCTCACCAGCCCGTCGTCCAGCCTGCCCTCCAGATAGAAGCACACGTAGGCCGTGTAGTAGGAAGAGCGCGCCAGTACGTCCAGCCCGCGCATCTCCTCCCCGGCCACCATCTGCCGCGCCAGGTACATCAGCTCCGGAATGCACGTCACGTCCGCGCCGCCGAACTGGAGAGAGATCACGCAGGCGTCGCACGACCCCAGCCGACTGCTCTTCGAGAAGAACCGCTCGCTCCCCTCCGCGCCGACCCTGCGCGTCAGTGACTCCAGGAACAACTTGGCGCAGTCATTCTCGGACTCCGGGCTGTAGACAAGCCGTCTGCCTTCCAGGTCGGAGAAGTCCCGGGCATCCAGCTCGGAGCTCACCACCAGCAGTGCCCGGGTGCATCCCGCCAGGGCCAACTCCTTCGAGTCCGTCACCAGGCCGATCGCAACGACAGGCCGGACGGGCAGTGGTGCCACCTCCGCTCCGGGCGCCAGAAGGCCCGTCTGCAGCCTGGCATAGTCGAGCCCGTCGCTGACGACAATGTCGACCTCCCCCCTGGTCAGCGCCTCATAGACCTCCCCCACGTCTTCGCCGCGCCCCTCAACCACGATGTCCCGTTCGATGCGCTCCCCGACCTGATCGCCGATCAACTGCGCCTGCGGGACCACGTCCTCCGGCTCGTCGTGCCAGAAGAGCTTCTTGGTGAGGGCAATGCGCAGGGGGGCTTCTTCGGCCTGCACGCAAGCGGCGCCCATCACGAGCACCGCCAGCAGCGCCGCCTGGCAGCGAATGGCTCTCATCGGTCCACCTCCTCGAGCGAACGCACCCCGAGCGCACGGGCGAGCCGGGCCCGGGCTCGAAGCAGCTCCATCTCCACCATGAGGCGGACGATCCGCGCCCGGCTCTCGGTCAGGTCGGCGTGCAGTTCCTCGGGAACGTCCGGCACGACTTTAAACTCCATGATCTCTGGCTCCGCGCTCAGCAGCGTCATCCGCACGTAGTCAGTCGCCACGTGCTGGCTCCGCGCCGCGGTTGTGACCTTGTTGAGCTCGGAGGCCTGCTCCACCATCTTCTCGGACGCGCTCAACCTCTGTTCGGCGGCGCGCACCGAATGGTACGCCTCCTGCACCTGGAGCAGTACACCCCGCCGAGCCTCCGTTCTGCGGTGCTGCGCGGTCCGGAGACTGCTCCTGGCCTCGGAGACGCGCGCGAAGCGGGAGAGCCCCTCGAACAGAGGCACTGTCATGGAGACACCCGCGAACAGCTCCCCCTCGTCATCGGGGTTTGCGAAGTCCCGGTCATCGGTCAGGTAGGTGCCTCCCGCAAAGGCCGCCACGTCGGGCGAGAAAGCCGCCTTCGCGCGCGAGACCCCGTGTCGCCGCAGTTCGACGCCCGCCTCGGCCTGTCGCAGTTCTTTACGCCGGCGCAGAGCGTACGACTCGCACTCCTGCAGCTCGATCGACAGCGTGCCCCCCGGGAGCGAGGTCGGCCTGAGTCGGAGCGGAGCGTTCTCCTCCAGCCCCGTTGCTTCGCGCAGGGCTGCGAGCGCGACGTTTCGGGCCCTCCGGCTCTCGGCCACCTGCTGTCGGGTCTCGGCCATCGCCACCTCCAGCCTGGTGAGGTCGCGCATGCTGCTCTTGTACGAACCGCGGTCGAGTATCGCCTGCACAGCGTCCCGAAGGGCCTCCAGGCGCCTGTGCAGGTCCTCCAGCTCCTCGCGGATCCGCCGGCTCGTCACGGCACCGACGTAGGCATCCACCACGCGGAGCACCACGTCGTCCTCCGTCACGCCGACGGCCATCTTCTGGATGTCGCGCGCGATCTCGGCCATCTTGTGGCCGTGGCGGATCTTGCCGCCCGTGAACAGGGGCTGGGTAAGGACGATGGACGCCTCGAGCACGTCCTCGCCAATCGTGGGATATGTGGTGACGATGGGGAACTGCTGTGCGACCTGAGCCCGGGCGGTGTACCAGGTCTGGAGCGGATCCACGTCACGGGCGTCGTAGGCGGCGTTGGCGGACGCGGTGCCCGCAGTCTCCGCGATGCTCCACCAGGTGGCGGCGTCTACATTGACCTCATAGGCGTCCCGGTCCATGCGACTGCTGAAGCTGCGGCGCTCATCCAGCTTCGTGTAGCTCACCGCCGCGTTCACACTCGGCAGGTACGCGCCAAAGGCCGCCCTCCGCCGGGCCTCGGCTGCGTCCGCCTCCGCGCGGGATGCCTGCACTGCAGCGTTGTGCCGCACGGCCATCTCGATGCATTCCGCCAGAGTCAGGTCGACGACCTCTTCCTCTTCGGCCCCGGCCGAGGAACCCCACACCAGCACCGTCGAGGCGAGGATCCACACCACGAGGCGAAGAGCACGGTCGATACGGAACGGACCGTCCTGCGCACTGCCCATCTGCGTCCTCCTCGCGACCGGAGAAGCAAGCCCCATGTGAAGCGACGAATTCCCCACAGAGTGCAATCGAGCCGGCATTTTAGGCATTGAGCGGTCGGCGGTCAAGCCCTATCCTGAGCTGACAGCGCACGGTTTCCACGGGAGGAATCGGGCCGCCGCATGCCGCTCAGACCTGCCCGATGTGCACCTCTCGGCCCCGTTCGCCGCTGGCCAGGAGGGCCTCGAGCATCTCCTGTACGAACAGCCCGTGCCGCAGGGGAGCGGCGCACTCGGTGCCGTCCAGGACACACTCGATGAAGTGCGCTGCGATGGCATCCCAACTGCCGGGATACAGTGGCCTCTCCTTCTCGACGTTCTGGAGCGGCCCGCCGCCCCCCTCGGGCAGGTCGATCCTGGCGTCCTGCGGCGCGCCCCTTTCGGTGCGGTAGATGGTCAGCGGATGGAGTCGGGCACCGGCATCCGTCCCGAACAGCTCGATCTGTATCCCGCCGGCCGGCTGATGGCAGGCCCAGAAACTCTCCACCTGGAGCGCCGAACCGTCCTCGAACCGGATCAGGCCGCCCGCGTAGTCGTCGGCGGCGAACTGGCTATAGACCCTCTCCGGCGGGGTGGTGAAGTCCCAGTACCCCTTGCCCTCCGGTCCCAGCCTGGCTCCGGCCACCCCGGAGACCGTCACCGGGCGCGGGGTGCCCATGATCCACCAAGCCGCGTCCAGCACGTGGACTCCCATGTCCCGGAACGCCCCGCCCCCCTTCTGGATAAACCCCAGGTTCCAGTAGGGGATCCCGCTGCGGCGCATGCTGCGGGCACGGGCGTAGTAGAACTCGCCGAATTCACCCTCCCGGGCAGCGCGTCCGAGGTACTGCACGGCGCCGCTGAACCGCAGGCTGAGCGACATCATGTTGACCACCCCCGCGGACTCCGCGGCCTGGACCAGCTCGCGCGCCGGCTCCAGGCCGTCGGCCAGCGGCTTGGTCACCAGAACGTGCTTGCCGTTCTGCACCGCCGCCATCGCCACGGGCACGTGGAGCTGGTTAGGAGTGCCCACGAACACCGCGTCAACCGCCTCGTCGCCGCACATCTGCTCGTAGTCCGTGTACTTTGTGACCGGCTCCGGCAGTTCCTCGGCGAACTCGTCCATCCGCTCCTCGACCAGGTCACAGAGCGCCACGACCCGTCCGCGGGGATTCCCGGCAATCGCCCTGCCGTTCGGCCGGCCGATGCCCATGCCCACGATGCCGACTCTCACTTCGTCCATGGTTCCGGCTCCCGATTTCTCATTCGCTGCTGCGGGCGCGGCCCCGGTCAGCTCACCGTCTCGCAACGGTGTTTGGAGAGGTATTCGTCGTTCAGCTCAACGCCGAGCCCGGGATCCAGGGGGACGGGAAGCTGCCCGTCGGTGACCCGCTCCTCCAGCGGTTCGGTCACGATGGCCAGTGTGTCCTCACCGCGGAATGGGAAGACCTCCTGGATGAGGAAGTTGGGGATAGCGGCATCGAGCTGTACCGCCGCGGCGGTCGCCACCGGGCCCCCGCAGTTGTGCGGCTGCACGTGCAGGTTGTAGGTCGCGGCATGAGCGGCGATCTTCTTCACCTCCGTGATGCCGCCTGCCAGGCCCATGTCCGGCTGCAGCACCTGGATGCACTGGCTCTCCACGTAGGGCCTGAACCCGTAGCGGGTGTAGAGCCGCTCGCCTGCGGCCAGCGGGATGTCCACGTTCCGCGCGACCTCCTTCATGCACTCCACGTTCATCGCGTGGACGGGCTCCTCGTAGAAGAGCGGCTCGAACTCCTCCAGCCGCCTGCCCGCGCGGATGGCGGACACCGTGTCCAGGTTGCCGTGCGCCTCGATGAGGATGTCGAAGTCGGGCCCCGCGGCCTCCCGCGCGGCGGCGACGCGCTCGCACGCCGCCTCCATGCGTTCCCTGTCGAGGCGCCCCTCCGGCGGCTCTTCGACGCCGTCGGGCCGGACGGCGAACGGATCGAACTTCGTCGCCGTGTAGCCGTCCTCCTGCAGCCGCTGGCAGAAGGTTCCGTATTCCGCCGGATCGGCGATGCCGTGGTACCAGCCGTTCGCGTACACCCGGAGGCCGTCCCGGCACCTCCCTCCCAGCAGTTCGTGGACGGGCACGCCCAGCGCCTTGCCCTTGATGTCCCAGAGCGCCTCATCGATGGCGCTCATCGCCCCGTAGACGATCGGGCCGCCCCCGGTTCCCCAGAAGGTGTGGCGGAACATCCTGTCCCAGACATGCTCGATCCGGAACGGATCCGTTCCCAGCACGATCCGCTCGGCCAGGTCCCTGACCATCCCGACGCCGCCGGAAGCCCCGACGCCGTAGGCCAGGCCGACCTCCCCGACGCCGGAGATGCCCTCGTCAGTGTTCACGCGGACGATGACCGGGCTCCAGCCGGAGCCCGAGCCGACCCGGAAGATCTCGACTTCCCTGATCTTCATTCGCCGGACGATCACCTCATTCAGAACGTGACGATCACCTTGAGCGCCTCCCGCGACCGCACCAACCGCACCGCTTCCTCGACGTCGTCCGCCGGCATCGTGTGCGTGTAGTAGTGGCGCAAGTCCAGCAGTCCGGCCTGGACCATGCGCAGCATCTGCTCGTGTATCTCGTGCTCGCCGACCGGCCAGTTCAGCATGTGGACGCTGGTGTTGTTCTTCAGGTCCAACAGGGACAGCTCGGCGTCCTGCCCCTTCAGCACGCCGTAGACGCCCACCTTCCCGCCGGACCTGAGCAGTCGTGAGCCCTGTTTGATCACGGAGGTCGAACCCACCGCGTCGATCACCAGGTCCACCCGTCTGTCGCCGATGGCCTCTTCCACATCGTCGTTCCTGGAGTTGAGTGTCAGGTCGGGGCGGGCCACCTCCCTCACGTGCTCCAGGCGATGATCCCAGTGGCCGACGCATCCGAGCCAGCCCGCGCCCCGCATCCGCAGGAAGGTAACAAGGCAAAGTCCCACCGGCCCATCTCCATAGACAAGCACGTCCATGCCCGCGCGGAAGCCCAGGTTGGTGATTCCGCTGTAGGTTTCCTTAAGTGTGAGAAGGACGGCGGCCTCGACCGGGGACATGTCCGAAGGGACCTTCCGCGTCCAGGAGCCGGTGTACAGCCCCCGGTCAACCCCCAGCTCGTTCATGGCCCGGTGGTCCTGCACGACGGCCAGCTCCTTCATGCCCCCATACATCGCCGTGTACGGTGTGCCGGGCGCAAGCCGACCGATGGGGTTCGTGAACAGATCCCCCGGGCGGATGTACTTCACCTTTTCGCCCACCTCGACGACCTCGCCCACGCCCTCGTGCCCGATGATCACGGGGTAATTGACGCGCTGATCGGACAGATGGTCGTCGACGATCTTCAGGTCGGTCCCGTTGCACAGCCCACAGGCATGGACCTTCACCAGGCACTCGTAGTCGGCAATCTCGGGCGGGGGGATGTCCACCACCTCGACCTTCCCCGGGGCCGGGGACGCCACTGCTTTCATGACTATCCTTTCCGGGAGGGTCCGCCTGCTCAGGTGTCGTGCGCCGTGCGGCTGATGATCTCGTCCTGCAGCTCTCGGTCCAGGCTGGTGAAGTACTCGCAGAAACCGGCCACGCGCACGACCAGGTCTCCGTGGCGCTCGGGGTGCTTCTGCGCATCACGCAGGATGTCCTGGTCCACGACGTTGACCTGTATCTGTGGGCCGCCGGCCTCCATGTACACCTTCAGCAGGCTCTTGAGGGCCTCTGAGCCCGTCTCGCCCCGCAGCACGCCGGCGGTGAATTTGACGTTCAGCGCGGAGGCCGCCGTGATGTCTGACGGGTCGAGCCCGGCCACCGAGTTGAGCATACACGTCGGCCCCCGGACGTCCTTCCCCTGGGTCGGCGCGATGGTGTCGCTGATCGGCTCACGGGCCTTCCGTCCGTCCGGCATTGCGGCCACCGTCTCGCCCCGACTCACGTGGCTGGTGTAGCTGAACACGCTCGTCCCGAACGCCCCGGGAAGGCTGCCGTCGTTGAGGTCGTGGACCGCGTCGGCGAACACGCCGAGGATCCGTCGGGCCAGCTCGTCCACCTCGGCGATGTCGTTGCCGTAGTGGGGAGTCTGGCGCTCCAGCATTACGCGCAGCTCCTCGTACCCCTCGTAGTCTGCTTCCAGGGCCTCCCACAGGTGCTGGAGCGTGATGCGCCCTTCATCGAAGACAAACTTCCTGACCGCCGCCAGGGAGTCAGTCGCCGTGGCCAGCCCGTAGGCCGAGACCGCACGGACGGGGCCGTACCGGCTGCCCCCCCGGAAGACGTCCCGCCCGCGTTCCAGGCAATCACCGATGAACGCGGAGGCGAAGGGGTCGCAGTACTGCTGCCACCGTCGATGCTGCTCCCGGGCCTGGTCGCGGGACAGACTGACGGCGTGACGCACCTGGGTGAGGTAGGCGTCGAGGAATTGCTCGAAGGTCTCGAACGACTCGAGGGTCCCGGTCGGAACGCCTTGCTGCCCGGCCAGGTTCTCCTCCCCGTTGCGGAACACCAGTTCCAGCATGCCCGGCAACTCCAGCCCCCCGGCGCCCGTCCAGTTGGGCAGCACCCCCTGGGCCATGATCTCCACGCAACCCATGTTGTAGTAGTTGCGCGCGTCGCTCTCCGAGTAGCCACGCCGGAGCAGATTGGGGATCCACGTCCCGTCGTTGAGGAGCATCGGGTGCCCTATCCCGACCTTCATGGTCTCCACCACACGCTCGTAGAGCCACTCCGGCGTCCGGTCGCCCACCCGCACGGCGACGTTGGGATAGGGCTGGCCCAGCTCCCGGCAGACCTCCAGGCAGAGCTCGCTCAGCTCGTTGGCGCCGCATTCCCCCTCGGGGGTCATCCCGGCCAGGCAGATGCTCTGCACGGTGCGCATGTGGGGTTCATTCACCTTCAGCCACATGCAGGAGAGCAGCGTCTTCGCCTGCTCGCGGGTGAGCGTCCCCGCGGCCCGGTCGCGCTCGTAGAAGGGCCACATGTACTGGTCGAACCGGGCGAACGACAGGGCTGATCCCCCGCCCACGTTGGCGGCGACGTGCACAAGCCAGAGGAGCTGGAGGGCCTCGCGGAAGGTCTCCGGCTGCCCCGTGGCGACCTTCCGGCAGACCCCGGCCATCTCCCGCAGTTCTTCGGCCCGGCCATCCCCCGCCGAGCCCTGCTCCGCTTCCCGCAGGAGCGTGTCGGCGTAGCGTTCGATGAAACGGATCGCGGCGTCGACGGCGATCCCGCTCGCCTCGTAGAAGACCTGCTCCCGGGGCTCGTCGGCGGAGTTGCCCCGCTCAAGGATCTCCTGCCGGATATCGCCCAGGCCCCTGCGGACCAGCCGCTCGTAGTTCAGGTCGAGGTGGTTGGCGGCGATCCACGGCAGCTCCTCCAGCCATCGGATGTGCTCGCCGTAGTCGAAATCGAAGTGCCACTCCAGCTCCCTGGCGATCTCCATGCCGCTGAGGTCGTCGGCATCGGCGAACTCCTCCTTCATCTCGCCGATCAGCTCCTGCAGGTCGCCGTACTCCACGTTGGCGTCGTAGTGGTCCCGCGCCATCAGCGCCCAGCGACGGACCTTGATGCGCCGTTCGTCATGCAGGCCGCGCCGCTTCGCGTCGCGGTACTTCTCGATGACTTCGGTCGCCTCCCGCCGGCGCTCCGTGTAATCCGGGAGCCCCTCCGCCAGGGGCCACATGCCGGCGATGGAGCCCGCGAGCAGCTCATGGGGAAGAACGGCCTGGACGACGTTGTCCAGAAGGCGGGCGAACGCCCTGGCGCGCCGCAGCGGGGTGGGCTCGCCAACGGTTTCCCTCAGAGAGGCCGCGGCCAGCTCATAGAAGGTCGTGCGCCGGACGCCGGCGTCGTTCAGCTCCTGGATATGGTCCCGCAGTCGTCGTATCCGCTCGTTCACGGTTCACCTGACCGATTGCCGAACAAAAGCAGGCACTCTCCGCCGGTCCGGCCGCCGGCGACGCGCGCTCTGGTCCGCGCTTCCTGCCATTGTCCCCGGCCGCGGAGCGCTTTTCAAAGCGATCGGCCCATAAGGGCCAGGAGGAGCTTCGGTTCAGGTGGATGGGGGGGCGGGTCCGGACGCAAGCCTTCGACGGCGGTACCACACTGCTACCGGGTTATCTTCGGCGGCAGCCGGCGGAAGATGTCCATGAAGATGTCGGTCAGGTACTGGTGATCGGCCGCGTAGTAGAAGGCTCCCCTGGTGTTGCGGGCGATGAGACGGTGCACG
>JASFTU010000056.1:0-8659 GCA_050050635.1 Candidatus Brocadiaceae bacterium | reverse complement strand
CTGCTGGTCGGGGCCGGCCGGGCCGCGGTCATCACCTATCACAGCCTGGAAGCGCGCCGGGTGAAGCATGCCTGGCGACGGCAGCAGGAAGAAGGTCTGCTCGAACTGCTCACGCCCTCTCCCCTGACGCCGTCGGAGGAGGAGCTGCAGCAGAATCCACGTGTCCGCAGCGCACAGTTGCGCGCAGCACGAAAGGTGGGGTGAAAGTATGACTCCCGGCAAAGTTCTTCTGATGATGGTGCTCAGCGCGGCGTTCGCCCTGGCCGTTGTCTGGCAGAGCGCGGCGATGCGCGAGGCCGGCTATCGCCTCCAGGACCTCCGCAGCCAGATCGTGGAGCAGCGGGCCCGCCGTGCCGTCTACCTCACCCACCTGAGCAGGCTGAAGAGCCCCCGGCGGATAGTGGCACTTCTGGACTGGCTCGGGCTGGACCTGCAGGAGCCCTCCGCTGGCTCCGCCCACCTCGGGCCGATCGCTCTCGACGAAACCGACGCTGTAGATACGGGCGGCGCGATCACCGTTGCGGAGCTGCCGCGCACTGTTCCCTCCGAGTAGCGAGAGGCGGAAAAGCAGATGGAGAGAGACCACCCCGGCCCCGGCCCTGCTCTGAAGGCAAAGGCAGCAGCGGTCGTCGGGGTGCTGTGGGTCCTCTTCGTCCTCCTCATCGTCCGGCTCGCGCAGCTCCAGATAGCGGACGCCGAGCTCTACAGCCGACACGCCAGCCGCCAGCAGATACTCAGACGAGAACTCTCCGCACGACGCGGGCGCATCTACGACCGTGAGGGGAGACTCCTGGCCGCTTCGGTGCAGCGTTACAGCGTATTCGCAGACCCCAAGGGCGTGGAGCACCCTCGGCTGACGGCCCTGCTCCTGGCGGACCTGTTCGGCCTCTCCGCCGACCAACTCGAAGGGAAGCTTCACAAGGACTGCTTCTTCGTCTGGGTGAAGCGGCAGATAACGGATGAGCAGGCGGAGCAGGTGCGCCGCCTTAGGCTGCCCGGGGTGCACATGCGCAGAGAAAGCAAGCGCCTGTACCCCCAGGGTCGGCTCGCCACCCACGTGGTCGGCTTCACGGACATTGACGGCCGGGGCCTGGCCGGAGTCGAGAGGAAGATGGACACCTTGATACGCGGCCTGTCCGGGATGGAAACCGTCCTTTGCGACGGCGGACGGCGGGTCTTCAGCTCCCCGCAGGACCGGCTCACCAGGAAGCCGTTCAACGGACTGGACATCCGGCTGACGCTGGACGCCTACGTCCAGGAGATCGCCGAGCAGGAGCTGGCCGAGGCCGTCCAGACGCACCGGCCGGAGCGGGGGGCAGCCATCGTACTCGATGCGCGAGACTGCTCGGTGCTGGCCGCCGCCTCGTGGCCCACGTTCGACCCGGCGGCTCCCGCCGAAGCCCCCGTCTCTCATCAGCGCAACATCGTGGTGAGCGATGCCTACGAGTTCGGTTCGGTGATGAAGCCGTTCGGGATAGCCGTCGCACTGGAAGAGGGCGTTGTGGCGCCCGACACGGAGTTCGACTGCCACCAGGGGGAATGGCACATCGGGGCGCGCGTTCTTCACGACGCTCATGCCTACGGCACGCTGACGGTCAGCGACATCCTGTGCCATTCGAGCAACATCGGGGCGGCCCAGGTAAGCCTTCTTCTGGGAGCCGAGAAACTATACGCGGGGATCCGCGCTTTCGGGTTCGGCGACCCGACCGGCATCAGCCTGCCGGGGGAGGTGCGGGGCATCGTCCGGCCGCTCCGTGCATGGAACCGCTACAGCGTCGTCAGCGTAGCGTTCGGACAGGAACTCGCTGCCACGCCACTGGCCGTGGCGAGCGCGTTCGCCGTCTTCCCCAACAGCGGCTTCCTCCTTCAGCCTCGCATCATTCAGTCCGTCCAACGTCCCGGGACCGGTGAGAAGGTCTACGCCTGCACGGAGCCGATCATCGCTGGCGAGCCCGTCAGTCCGCAGGTCGCCCACCAGGTCATGCGCATGATGCGGCGCGTGGTTGTGGAGGGCACCGGCCGCCGGGCCCAACTGGAGGCCTATCCGGTGGCCGGCAAGACGGGAACCGCGCAGCTGCTCGACCCGTCAGGGCGCGGCTACAGCGACGTGCGCTACCTGGCCAGCTTCGTCGGCATCGCACCCGCAGACCGGCCGCGACTGGTGGTGCTGGCGTGCCTGAAGGCGCCGTCGCAGAACGGCTACTACGGCGGCGTGGCTGCCGCCCCCGCCGTGCGCAGGATAATCGATCGGACACTTCGGTACATGCACGTTCCCCCCGCGCCGGGCACCGCCTCGGCCCCAGGAGAATCGACGTGAGGAAAGGACCTGTTGTCAACCTGCACGAACTGCTCGGCGCGACCGAGGTGATCGGCCCGCTCGACGGGGCCGACCCGGAGATCCGAAGCGTGGTCAGCGATTCGCGACGGGCTACTGAGGGCTCGCTGTTCGTGGCCATAGACGGAACGAAGGCCGACGGGCACGACTACATCCCCCGGGCGCTGGAGAATGGAGCAGCAGCCATCGTCTGCGAGAGGCCGCCCTCCCCTCTCCCCGCTCGCCCGGTTGCCCGCGTGCCCGACAGCAGGCGGGCGCTCAGCGCACTCGCCGACGCCTTCTACGGGTCGCCGTCGCGCCATCTGCGCGTCACCGGCATCACCGGCACGGACGGCAAGACGAGCACCACCGAGATCCTGCGGGCGATCCTCAGCGAAACCGGCACCCCGGCGGGCTCCATAGGTACTCTGGGGTACTGGATCGACGGCCACTGGCTGGACTCCGACCTGACGACGCCCGACCCGGTCGCGCTGCACGAGTCTTTCCGGCGGATGGTCGAGGTGGGCATCGGCGACGTCTGCATGGAGGTGAGCAGCCACTCGCTGATACAGAGCCGCGTGGCGGACGTGGCATTCGAGGCCGCCGTCTTGACGAACATCACGCGCGATCACCTGAATGCTCACGGCACCCGGCAGAACTACGCCCGGGCCAAGCGGATGCTCTTCGAACAGCTCGAGCCGGACGCCGTGGCGGTGCTCCCGGCGGAGAGCGAGTTCCTGGAACCGTTCCGAGAGGCCACGCGCGCAGAGGTCCTCACCTACGGGATGCAGACACTGGCGGACGTGCGCGGCAGGATCATGTCCCTGGACCTGGACGGGATGGAACTGCTCGTGCAGACACCGTTCGAGTTGTACTCCGTCCGTACCACCCTGATCGGCTCCTACAACTGCCTGAACATCCTGGCCGCCGCAACGGTGGCCTTCGCGTTCGGACTCGGCGGAGAAGTGGTGAAGGAGGCCCTGCGCGGGTTCCGCGGCGTCCCGGGCCGTCTGGAGAAGGTCCGCGTTGCGGGTCGGCACGACCTGCCGACGGTCGCCGTGGACTATGCCCACACGCCCGATGCTCTTCGGAAAGTGCTCACCACGCTCCGGCCGCTGGTGGAGGGGCGGCTGGTGTGCGTGGTCGGTTGCGGCGGCGACCGGGACCGCACCAAGCGTCCCCTTATGGGCGGGATCGCTGCCGAGTGCGCCGACGCAGCCGTCTTCACCGCCGACAACAGCCGGAGCGAGAGGACCGAGGACATCATCGAACAGATGCTCACCGGCGTCTCCACGCACCGTTCCCGCTGCCGCGTTGAGCCGGACCGAAGGAAGGCCATCGAGCTGGGTGTCGGCCTGGCTGCCTCGCCGGACTCGATGGTCGTGGTATGCGGCAAGGGATGCGAACGCCACCTGGACCTGGGCGAGGAGAAGATGCCGTTCGACGACCGCGTCGTTGCCCGGGAGATACTCCATCGCGTGCCCCTGCAGCGAAGAAAGACAGCCTGAGCAAATCGTGCGCAACTGCGAACACAGAGCGGACTTCACCGCAGAGCAGATCGCCGACGCCTGTGGGGGTGCGCTGTGCCGGGGCTCGGGCGGAACGCGTGCGCAGGGCGTCTCCACCGACACAAGAACGCTGCGCTGCGGCGAGGCCTTCTTCGCCCTGAGAGGGCCGAACCACGACGGACACGATTACCTGCCGGAGGCCGTGGCCGACGGCGCGCCCATCCTCGTGGTTGACCACTGGAGTCCCCAGGATCCCCCCGCGGTGGGAGCGTCGGTCGTAGAGGTGCAGGACACAACCGAGGCGCTTCTGGCACTGGCCGCCTGGCACCGCCGACGCCTCAGCGGCACGCTGATCGCCGTCACCGGCAGCTACGGGAAGTCCACTGTCAAGGGCATGGTCGGTGCCGTGCTGGGGAGGGCCGGTCGCTGCACGGTAGCCCCGGCCAGCTTCAACAACAGAATCGGCGTCGCCCGAACGCTTCTGGCCGCCGGTCGGAGCGACGATTTCGTCGTGCTGGAGATGGGCACGAACCATCCGGGCGAGGTCGACGAGCTGGCCCGGGCCGGGCGGCCACACGTGGGAGTGATCACGGCCATCGGCGAGGTGCACCTGGAGGGACTGGGCAGCCTGGCCGGAGTGCGCGAGGCCAAGGCGGAACTGATCCCCTGGCTCAGCCCGGACGGTGCGCTGATCTTGAACGCCGACGATCTGTACTGCAGTCCGTTGCGCGACTGCTTCGCCGGTCGAGTACTCACGTTCGGTAACGTTCCTCGTGCTGACGTGCGCCCCACCCGGGTCCGCCGCAGCGGGACGGGCTGGGCCTTCGACGCCCTGGACTGCTCCTTCCACCTGACGGCGGGGGCCCGCTACAACGTGATGAACGCCGCGGCTGCCCTCTGCGCTGCCCTGGCCGTCGGGGTCACTCCGGAGCGAGCCCGTCAGCCCCTTGCGGCATTCCGCCCACCCGCCCTCCGCTACGAGGTCCGCACCATCGGCGGTATCCGGTTCGTGCTCGACTGCTACAACAGCAATCCCCCGGCCATGCGTGCGGCCCTGCGCAGTTTCCTCGCCGAGGACGCACCCGGCCGCAAGGTGGTGGTCTGCGGCGACATGCTGGAGCTGGGCGCCGAAGCCCCCGCGCTCCACCGCCAGGTCGGGCGAGAGCTGGCGGACGCCCCCATCGACGCGGTGGTCGGCGTGGGGAAGCTATCCCGTCACGCCATCGAGGGCTGGCACAGCCGCGCCCTTCCCCCACGGTGGGCGCTCTGGTTCGCCGACGCCGAGGAAGCATGTGAACCCCTCGGCCAGCGGCTCCGGCCCGGGGACGCCGTCCTGCTGAAGGGCTCCCGGGCCATGCGGCTGGAGACGATCGCGGACCGGATGGCCGAGCAGCAGCCCGGCGCCGGAAGGGAGGCCGCCTGATGATCCATTACCTGGTGTCAGCGGGCTCGCAGGGACATCCGATGGCGCCACCTGTTCGGGCCCTCCTGGCCGGCCTCACTGCCTGGGCGGTCTGCCTGGTCGTGGGGCGGCCGCTACTGGGTCGGTTGAGGCGGCTGAACGTCCGGGAGAAGACCGAGAAGACACCGATCGAGGACGAGCAGCTGCGCCGCAGCATCGCCGGCAAGAGCGGAACGCCGACCATGGGGGGCCTGATCCTGCTGGCGGGCATGCTGGCCGGCGTGCTGGCATGGGCCGACCCGGCGAACCTGCTGGTGGCGGGGGTGCTTGGATGCACCCTGGCCATGGCCGCGCTCGGCGTCGTTGACGACACGGCCAAGCTCCGGGGCAGGACGCATACCGACCGCGGCCTGAAGGTGCGCCACAAGCTGCTGATCCAGGGCTGTGTGGGAGCGCTTCTCGGCCTGCTGTTCCTGCGGGCGGGCGGAGCTTCCCCCCGCGTTTTCTCCACCGGAGGCGCGGCGATGGCGTTCGCGCTCGCCCTCGGCTGGCCCGCCCTGATCGTCGCGACGATGGCCAACGCGACGAACGTAACGGACGGCCTGGACGGCCTGCTGGCCGGACTGGCGCCCCTGGCGGGCATCGTGCTCGGGGGGGCCTGCTGGGCCGTGGGCACGCCCGACGTGGCGGCTCGCCTCGGCATGGGTCACGTATCCGGCGCGGGAGAGCTTTGCGTCTTCTGCGGCGCACTGACCGGCGCCTGCGTGGGTTTCCTGCACTACAACCGTCACCCGGCGCGCGTATTCATGGGCGACACCGGGTCGATGGCGATCGGGGGGGCGCTCGCTGCAACGGCGCTTGCCGCCGGCCAGGAACTGGTGCTGGGCCTGGCCGGCCTGGTGTTCCTGATCGAGTTCGGCTCCTCCCTGCTCCAGATCGGCAGCTTTCAACTGCTCGGGCGGCGCCTGCTGCCCATCGCACCGATGCATCACATCTTCCAGCAACGGGGCGTGCCCGAGCCGCGGATCGTGATGGGTTTCTACCTAGCCGGCGTGGCGGCGGCTGTCGTCGGCATCGGCTCTATGGGTCTCTGAAGATGACTCGGCTGACGGCCACAGGCGAATACGGCGCGGAGGCCCAATGGGCTTCCCGAGCTGTGGCAGCGTGGAGCAGGCCGAGCGTGCGCCTGACACTGTGGTTCGGGGCGCTCATCTGTCTCGGATTCGTGGTGGCCGTCAGTGCCGCCGGGGGAAGGGAGTTCTCCGTTGCGCTCTCCAAGAGGCTGGCGCTCACCGGCCTGGGCGTGTGGGCGTTCGCGGTCGGGGCGACGGTCGATTACCGGTGGTGGCGGCGGCATCAGCTGGCGATCATCGCGGGTGCTCTGGCCTGCCTGGCGCTGGTGCTGGTCCCCGGGGTAGGCGTTGCCAAGAACGGGGCCCGTCGGTGGATCAATCCCGGTCTGCCGCTCGGGTTCCAGCCGTCCGAGTTCGCCAAAGTCGCCCTCTGCATCTGGGTGGCGGCCTACTGCGAACGGAATCTCCCGCGGATGCGGACCTTCACCCACGGGTTCCTGCTGCCGCTGGGTGTGGTGGGTCTGGCCTGCGTGCTGATACTGCTGGAGCCGGACTTCGGCACGGCCGTGCTGGCCGGGCTGGTGTGCGTGATTGTGCTGCTGGTGCTGGGGACGCGGCTCCTGTTCGTCCTGCTGGCGACAGCCGCCTCCCTTCCCCTTCTGCACCAGCTGGTTCTGGGCGTGCCGTATCGGCTCAGGCGGATCGTGGCGTTCCTGGATCCTTTCGGGGACCCGCAGGGGGCCGGATACCAACTGGTCCAGTCGCTGATAGCCATCGGGTCCGGCGGGGTGACCGGGCGGGGGCTGGGAGCAGGACTCCAGAAGGAAGCCTACCTGCCCGGCGCCGCCAACGATTTCGTCTTCAGCGTCCTGTCCGAGGAGCTGGGTTTCATCGGGGCGGTGGCGGTCATCGTCCTGTTCGTCGCCCTGCTCTGGGAGCTGCTGCGTGTAGTCCAGGGCAGTCGCGATCCCTTCGGGTTCGGTCTCTCACTGGGGTTGACCGTGCTGCTGGGCGTGCAGGTGGTGGCGCACATCGCCGTGACCACCGGGTGCGTGCCCACCAAGGGCCTCAGCCTGCCGTTCATCAGCGCCGGGGGATCATCCCTGATCGCCAGCATGTTCGCCGCCGGCGTGCTGGTGAACGTAGCCCGCTCCCAGGAGGACCACCACCGACACGAACGGAAGCCGTGGTACGAGGACATCCCGCTCTACGAGCGCCTGGCCGGTCGGGTGGTCCGGCCGCTCGGGGAGCTGTGCCGACGGAAACTCGAACCGCACCTGGAGTGAGGAGGCCAGCAGGGAAGTGAGGAAGCAGCGCGAAAACGGGTCGCCGCGCGTCGCATTCGCGGGAGGCAGCAGCGGCGGGCACCTCATGCCCGGGGTCGCCGTGGCGGAGGCACTTCGCGCACTCGTGCCGGGTTCGCGCCCGATGTTTCTGACCACCGGCCGGAAGGTGGAGCGTCACTGCGGCGAGGCCATCGCCGAGTTCGAGAGCGTCAGCGTGCCCGCCACGCCGTGGACCGGTGCGGGGGGGAAGCTGCTGTTCCCCGCTCGCTGCGTGCTGGCGATGGGGCGGATACGCCGCCTGCTGGGGGAGTTCCGGCCGCACGCCGCCGTGGGTCTGGGTGGGTGCAACAGCATCATCCCCGTGCTCGCCGCCCGGTTGAGCGGCGTTCCGACGCTGCTTCTGGAGGGCAACGCGGTGCCGGGCCGGGCGGTGCGCGTGCTGGGGCCCGTGGCCGATTGCGTCGCCGTGCAATGGCAGGAAGCGGCGCGCCACCTGTGCGCCCGCCGCATCGTGGTGAGCGGCAACCCGGTGCGCCGACATCTGTTCGGCGGTGACCGGTCGGCGGCACGGCGTCGGTTGGGGCTGGAGGAGCACCGGTTGACGCTGCTGGCCATGGGCGGTTCTCAGGGGGCCCTGTCGCTGAACGGGATCCTGCAGGAGGCGCTCACCGAACTGAGGGCGGACCTGCAGGTATTGCACCTGACCGGGGTGGACCATCTCCATGCAGCGCTCCGGAGCCCGGCCAACGAACGGCCTTCCTACCGCCCGATCGGCTTCCTTCCGCGCATCGGGGAGGCCTACGCGGCGGCTGATTTCGTCCTTGCCCGCTCCGGCGCGTCCACCCTCGCCGAGCTGACGGCGCTCGGGCTGCCCAGCATCCTGGTGCCCTATCCCTGGGCTTCAGCCCGGGAGCAGCACGCCAATGCAAACATACTGCGCCGGGCGGGAGCGGCGGTGGTTCTGGACCAGAGCCGCCTCACCGCGGAGCGCTTGAGGCGAGCCATCGAGGCTCTGGCCGCGGATCCCGACCGGCTCGGCCGCATGTCCGAGGCGGCCAGTCGTGTGGGCCGGCCCG
>JASFTU010000055.1:0-8678 GCA_050050635.1 Candidatus Brocadiaceae bacterium | reverse complement strand
CTCCTGTCGCGCAACCATCCGGCTCTGCCCTCCCTCGAGCGACGTGCCGCAATCAGTGCAGTCGCACGGTAACAAGCACCCGGCACAATGTCAAGATTCGCGCCCTCGGGGCACCGAAGGCGGTGAATGCGTTCCGTTCAGAGCCCTTGCGGGCCGGAGGCGTCCAGTACCATGGAGCGGTCCCTGCGCCTTCGGTGGGCGTCCGCCCCGTCCTCTGCCGGAGAAGCTTGCGGCCGCGGCCTCCTCGGCGTAGGCTCTGTGCTGCCCGGCGCACGACTTTCGCCGATTGATCGGGGGCTGCCATGTCGGAATACGCCGACCTGCAGGCAAAGCTGGCCAGCGGCTGGAACACCTGGAACACCTTCAGCGTCTTCTCCCACGTGCATCTGCCCGAGGCGTTTGCCCTGAACCTGACGTTCAAAGACGTCACGCGCGGAAGAGTCTTGCGCAGCGGCTACATCGGTCACTACGAACAGACCGAGGACAGCGACCTGACCCTGCCCGGGCCGCGCAGCTACGATGGGCGCTATACCGAGCTCGACGTTACGTGGCGCGGGAACCGCTTCACCGTGCGGAGCGCCACGGACGGAGAGGACCTGGTGCTGCTGATAGACCCTGCAGAGGACTCGGGCCTGCCGCCGCTTGTGTGCGTCGAGGCCGCCCTTCTGTGGAACCGGGAGGGAATCGTGGGGCGAGAGGCTGACGTCCTCGTGGGTCGGTGCCCCGGACGCGAGTTCCGGGCATGGGCGACCGGGGAGGCGGCGCCCGATCCCTACGTGCGGGCCGATACCCCCTACCTCTCCATCCCTCTCGATTCACCGGTCGGCGTGTCCACGGGCCGCCTGCGGAGCCTGGAGGAGATCCGGCAGATCGTCGAGCGCGGGGGCAAGGAGATCGCGGACGAGCGCCGCCGCTACGGCCACCTGCAGGAGGCCTATGAGGCCATGCAGACCTGCCTGGCGTGGAACACCATCTACGATCCGCTCAGGGATCGCGTGGTGAGCCCGGTCAGCCGCGTCTGGAATACCGGCTGGAACGGCTACGTCCTGTTCTGCTGGGACACCTACTTCGCCGGCCTCATGGCGGGGCTGGACAACCGCGAACTCGCCTACGCCAACGTGGTGGAAATCACCCGCGAGATGACCGATCGTGGATTCGTGCCCAACTTCGCCTCCGGCAGCCGGGGCAGCTCGGAAGACCGGTCTCAGCCCCCGGTGGGCGCCCGGGTAGCCCTCGACCTCTACCACCGATGGGGCGATGAGTGGTTCCTGGCCGAAATCTTCGACGACCTGCTGCGGTGGAACCGGTGGTGGACCGAGAACCGGATGACCGGACGGTGGCTCGGCTGGGGTTCCAATGCCTTCACCAACCGTCTCGGACAGCGGAGCGGGGCCACCCTGAAGGCGGCCGTCCTGGAGAGCGGGCTGGACAACTCACCACTCTACGACACCGCGCGCTACGATCCGGAGACGGAAGTCATGCAGGTGGCCGACGTGGGCCTGACCGGCATGTACGTGATGGACTGCCGCGCCCTGGCCGGGATCGCCGACGTGCTCGGGCGGGACGAGGAGGCTTCGGAGCTGCGCGAACGTGCCGCGCGCTTCGCCGCCGCGCTGGGTGACCTGTGGCACGAGGGGGCGGGCATCTACCTGAACCGTCACACCGACACCGGTGTCGATTCACCGCGGATGGGGCCGCCCAACTTCTACCCGCTCTGCGGCGGAGTCCCCTCCCGGCAACAGGCCGAGCGCATGGTGGAAGAGCACCTGCTGAACCCCGAGGAGTTCTGGGGCGACTGGGTCCTGCCGTCCATCTCGCGCAACGACCCGGGCTTCGCCGACCAGAAATACTGGCGCGGCCGCGTGTGGGGGCCGATGAACCAGATAGTTTACTGGGGGCTGAGAGAATACGATCTGCCCGACGCCCGGCGGAAGCTGGCCGCGCGCTCGGCCGACCTGCTGCTGAAAGAGTGGCGCGAACACCGGCACGTGCATGAGAACTACAACTCGATGACGGGCGAGGGCTGCGACGCCCGCAGCAGCAACCGTTTCTACCACTGGGGCGGCCTGTTGGGCCTGATCCCCCTGATGGAGGCCGGCCACTACGCGGCGGCGGAGTAGCGTGCCGGCACGGGGGGCAGGAACGGAGAGCCGTGGGGCGCACGTGCCACCTGCACCAGCGCCGGTCCGTGCACAAGTTGACGCTGAGGGTCCGATCAGCTTAGGATCGCGTGCTGTCTCCACTTTCACCAGCAGGGGCTCGTTGCCGTGGAGAAGAGGCGCCTGGCGACACGGCTGATGACCGTCGTCGGAGCAGTCCTTGCCGCTGCTCTGGCCTTCACGCTGGTCAGATCCGGCGTCGTGTTCCTCTCCATGCCCGATCCCGGTGAGGCGCTCTGCGTGCTGGAGACGGATGAGGGGGCCGGGCGTTGGTCGGCGCAATTCCGGATCGAGGAGCCCATCGAGCAGCTCCACGTCGCGGTTCGCCCGAAGGGGTGGGGAGGGGCCGTCCTCATCTCGCTCGCCAGCTCTGACTACACGTGCCTGGATCGCTTCCGCCAGCGAGGAAAGGCATGCTTCACCTGCGGCGGGGAGGTCCCGCCGGGCACGTTCACGCTCACGGTGGAGCAAGAGGCGGGGCACGGCGGCGCCGTCGTTGCGGTCGCTGAGCGTCCGTTCGGCTGGACGGGCTGGCAGATCCTGTCGCTCGGCCTGTTGTGCGCCGCGGCCATCTCGGGAGCGCTGAGCTGGTTCACCCGGCGGCGACCGGACACCAGACTGTATGCCGTCAGCACCCACGCCTTTCGTGCCCTCGCCATCGCCATCGTCTGCATAGCCGCATACCTGTTGCTGCACGAGGGCGGGCACGCGCTCGCGGCAGCCGCATTCGGCCGCTTCGACCTGTCCCGGAGCGACTTCCTCGGCATCCACGGTACGCCCCATTCCGGCCTCAACTGGGAGGTGCCCGTCCGGCCATGGCAGCGCGCCATCGAGTCCTTTGCCGGCCCGGCCCTTCCGACGCTCGTGGGCATGGCCCTCTTCCTCGCCTGGCGTTCCCGTTGGGGACGGCATGTGCGGGAACGCTCGGCCAACGTGGACCTGCTCGCGACGGGTGTCTGCACAGTCCTCGTGCTGCCCTTCGCAGTGACCGTGCCGGCCTACATGGCGGGCCTGGTGTCCGACGGCGACTGGCGGGGTTTCATCAACAACGTGCCCGGCCCCCGTGCGCTAATCTATGCGGTACTGGCGTGCGCGACTGCCGTCTGCGTCGGGATGCTCTGCCGACTGGTGCCCCACGTCCGCACGCTGCTACGTGGAAGAGCCAAGAAGTCATAGGTCGCCGCATCGGCGCTCAGAGCCCCTGACGAGGAACGCCCCGCGCGCGCCGCAGTCACCTTCGGGGCGGGAGCCCGGGGGCACGGGTCCTGGCAGAGGACGTCGCTCGCCTACGGCGACGCGTGCCCGGAAGCGCCAGCACGGCTCTGGCCCCCGGCCCCGCGATGCGCCGACCGCCACGCCCCGGGAGTCCGGCCGGTGAGCTCCCGGAACCGCCTGTAGAAGTACTTCTCATGCCCGTAACCGGAGGCGTGGGCGACGGCGCTGATCTTCAGATGGGTCGTCACCAGCAGCCGCTTCGCCCGCTCCAGGCGCATCGACTGGATGTAGTCGATGGGCGCCACGTCCAGCTCCTCCCGGAACGCCGCCAGCAGCGTCTGGCGGCTGACGTGGAGCCGCTCGGCGAGGCCGCTGACGTTGATGCCGGTGTCCAGCAGGGACACCAGCAGGACGCGGGCCTCCTCCACCAGGCGCCGGCCGGGGCTGCTCCTATCCCCTTCCTGGCCCGGGCGCCGGCAGGCGGAGACGAGCTGGAACAGAAGCGAGAGCGGCCGATAGGGGTCCCGGCGGTCGCGCCGCGCGTAGCACTCGAACAACCGCCGGCACAGGAGGATGGCGCGCTCCGGCTCGCCGGGGCGGGTGACCTGGCGGGTTTCGGAGAACCCGAGGGAGCGGGCCAGAGCTTCGGCGCCCTCCCCATCCAGGCGCATCCAGTAGAAGTGCCACGGGTCATCGGCCCGCTCGTAGAACTCGTGCTGGATGCCCGGCCAGACGCAGAACATGTCCCCCGGGCCGACCTCGTGTGTGCCGTTCCTCGAGGTGAAGGTTCCGCGTCCTCGCGTCACCAGGTGCGGATACACCGCGTCGAGGACTGCGGAACGAAGCGACGTACCGTAGCCGGTCAGCTCGCCGACGGTGGCAGCCCACACCGTGGTCGCCTGGAGTCCTTCCGGACGGGGCCACGCGTGGGCGACGACTTCCTCGCTCGCCATGTCAAAAGGTTACCACAAAGCGACAGAAAGATACCCGCTCGTCCTTGCCTCAGCCCTTTTCGTTCGTCAGAATACCCTAGAGACGGCCATGCCCGTTGTCAAATGGCCACCCCTGCGCGGCTGAGAGACGGAAGCCCAGGTATGCGGTTCACCGAGGAATACGCGCAGTTCGAAGAGGAGCTGGATTCGTTCTACTCCACCTACCCGACGGACATGTCCGAGGTGGAGGCAGAGATGGACCGGGTCAGCGCGGAGCATCCCGAGTGGGGGCCCTGCCGCAGGAAGGCCATCATCTACGAGACCGCCGCCGAGATGTGTCCGGTCAAGGTCTTCCGCCACTTCCCGTTCTTCTACGAGCTGGACACCGGACTGACGCGTTACAGGTGGGGCAGCCACCGGCACGACATCGGCGGCATCGGCGCGTGGATGATGCGTCAGCCGGAGCAGCGGGAGCTGGAGCAGTGGGCCGCCGAACGGCTGCAGCCGGCGCGGGGACTCGGGCTCTCGCACGGGCCGCCGGTGCTGGACTTCGACCACCACTGCGTCGGCTACGACAACGTGCTCGAGGTGGGCCTGGAAGGCATCATTCAGCAGGCCGAGCAGCGGCTCAAACGCCGAGTGGACGAGAAGGGACGCGACTTCCTGGAAGCGGTCATCATCGGCAACCAGGCCCTGATCCGCATCGCCGAGCGTTTCGCCGAACAGGCCGAGGCCATGGCCGCGCACGAGCCCGAACCGCATGTCCGCCGCCGCCTGCAGCGCATAGCCGGGACCGCCCGGCGCGTGCCCGCCCGGCCGGCCGAGACGTTCTACGAGGCGCTCTGTACCATCCTGTTCATGCGGCACGTTCTGGGCGGGCTGGAGGGCATCGGCGAGAGCATCTACGGCCACCTGGACCGCATGCTCGGGCCCTACCTCGAGCATGACCTGGACGAGGGCCGAGCCACCATGGACGAGGCGGAGGACCTGCTGCGGGCCTTCCTGGCCATGACCGACGTGAAGTTCAACATCAGGGAGGAGTCCCGCGAGACCTCCACCACCGTGGTCATCGGCGGCTGCGACCGCGACGGCACTCCCGTGTTCAACGACGTCACGCGCATGGTACTGCGGGCCTATCGGGACCTCGGCCTGGTTCACCCCAAGCTCCACGGGCGCCTCAGCCCCGAGCATCACCCGGAGTACTTCGCTCTGCTGGCGGAGATGGTGGCCGCCGGCAACAACGTGCTCGCCATCTTCAACGACGACGTGATCATCGACGCCAACGTGCGCATGGGCAAGGCCGTGGAGGACGCCCGGCTTTACGTCGGGGGCGGCTGTCAGGAGAACGTGCTGCAGAACACCGAGATCAACAGCCGGGCCTCCATCTACCTCAACCTGGCCCACGTGCTGCTGATGGGCTTCTCCCCCGAGCGATGGAGCGCGTACGCCGAGCCGGCCGGTATCGAGCTGGAGAGCTACGCGGGGGCGGAGAGCTTCGAGGAAGTGCGCGGCCGCTTCCTGGCCAACCTCGGGACGGTCGTCGATCAGCACATCGACCAGCGCAACGCCACCGAGAAGGAGGGCTGGTGGTACAACCCCTGCCCCGCCCACTCCTCCACCATGGACGACTGCATCGAGGACGCTCGCGACATGATGGACGGGGGCACGCGCTACGCGGGCGCCAGCGTCTCGCTGATCGGCGTGGGCACGGTGGTGGACTCGCTCCAGGCCGTCAAGCACCTGGTCTTCGACGCACAGCGACTCACCCTGGGCGAGCTGGCGGACGCGCTGGAGGCGGACTTCGAGGAGCAGGAGGTGCTGCGGCAGTACGCCCTGAACCGCATCCCCAAGTACGGCCAGGAAGATGAGGCCATGCGCGAGTTCACCGCCGGCGTCTTCGCCGACCTCGCGCGCGCGACTTCCGGTCGGCCGAATACGCGCGGCGGCCTCTACGAGGCCAGCCTGTTCGTCTACCGTGCCTTCATGGGCATGGGGCGGAAGACCGGCGCCACCCCCGACGGCCGGCTAGCGGGCGAACCGCTCTCCCCCGGCATGAGCCCGAGCCCCCTGGCCTACCACGGTGACGGGGCCACCATCGGCGGCGTACTGGCGGCCCTCGACCCGCTGGACCTCCGGGACTATCCCGTGGTGGCCGTGCTCGACGTGAAGCTGCCGTGGGCGGACGCCGGCCTCCAGCCCGAGGTCGCCGAGGCCGTCATGCAACGGTTCCTCCAGGTTGGCGGATCGGTCCTGCAGCTCAACGTGGTCGATCCCGCCGTTCTCCGCGATGCGCGCGACCATCCGGAGCGGCACCGGGACCTGGTGGTCCGGGTCAGCGGCTACAGCGCCCGCTTTACCACCCTGCCGGAGCACATCCAGGACGAGATTATGGAACGGGAACTCGCCAGGGTCCGGTAGCGCACCACCGCCCGGCGCGCCTTTGCCCACAATGACACGCCGCTTCCCAAATCGTTGAGGACGCAGTAGATGCGACTGGCAATCCACTCGGCTTCGCTCGACGACCCCGCGGCCGTTCACGCCTACGCCGGACCGTGCCGGCCGTTGGCCTCTTCGCTGGATGAGTCGGAGGACGTGGTCGTTCTGAACTGCGCGGAGGAATCGGCGGCACTCTACGCCCCGGTCGAGGTGCCGGGTGCCGAGGCCGGGCGCTGGCTGGCCGACAACGACGGCCGCGGCTTCACTGAAGGGGACGGCCCGCTGCACTTCCGGGCCGAAGCCTGCCGGACGCGCCTCCGCCGCGTCGCGGAGCTGGCGCGCGAACTGAAGGACGAGGGCATGCCGCCGTGCCGGTCAGTTGCCGAGACGCTGTCCAAAGTCCGGCACGCCCTGGATGCCGGGCGGGTCGACGCGGCGGTCGAGAAGGTCTTCTGGGCCGGCGAGCGGCTGGTGGAAGCGGAGATCGAGTGGCGCCTCCGGCGCCCCACCCACCTGGAGCTGGGCATCAACACCAAGGGGCTGCACAATGCCGGGAGGGCATGGGACAAGCACTTCGCCGGCCGGTTCACGTACGCCACTGTCCCGTTGACCTGGGGTATTCTCGAAGTGGAGAAGGACCGGCCCCGCTACGACGTACTAGATCCCCTGGTCGCCTGGGGCAGAGAGCACGGCATGGGCATGAAGGGCCACGCCCTGATCTGGCACAGCCAGTTCGAGCGGCGCGCCTGGATGCGCGAGCTGAGCTTTGACGAGGCCATGGAACGCTCGCGACGCCGCGTGCGGACGATCGTGGAGCGCATCGGCAATGACCTCGACGCCGTTGAGCTGATCAACGAGCCGGTTCAGAACTGCCACCTCGGCTTCACGGTGGAGCAGCAGCTCCGCGAGACCGAGCAGGCCTACCGCCTTTGCCGGGAGATCGCCCCCGCCGTCCGCCACATGATCAGCTTCTACTCCGAGGACGAGGCCTGGTATTCCCACCGGGTGCGCGACGACCGGGAGGCCACAACCGTCGCGGCTTTCATCGAGCGGTGCATCGACCGCGGCATCGAGCCGGACCTGCTGGGCTTACAGTGCCACATGCCGGAGAATCTTTTCAGCATGCGCCAGGTGGGCCGGCACTGGCACGAACGGTTCGGGCTCCCGCTGCACATCACCGAGCTGACGCCGCCCTCGGGCGCCGAGCCGTCCCGGCGGATCGACGGCCGGCCGATGGATCCGTACCTGAAGACCTGGCGCGGCCGCCCGTGGAGCGAGGACGTTCAGGCTGACTATGTCCGCACCTTCCTGCGCCTGTTCCGCGCTCTGCCGTTCACCGAAAACGCCACGTTCTGGGCGACGACTGACGCGCCGATCCTCTGGAACGACTACCTGGTGGGCACGCCGTGCGAGCTCTATCGACTGCCCTGGGCGGCCGGCCAGGGCCTGCTGCGCGAGGACCTCAGCCCCAAGCCCGCCCTCGCCGTAATCGACGAAGCGATGGAAGGTGTCGTCCGGTGAGGGCGTTCGATCGGCGGAGGCCGAAGTCGCTGTTAGTCGCGGCGCACCCCACAGGAGGCAGACATGTCGAATCGCGACGGACTGCGGATTACCTTTCCCGCCGAGGCCCGACAGATCGTTGATGTGACGCAGCCTCCGTACAGTGCCGACCCCACCGGCGAGCGGGACTGCACGCAGGCGTTGATCCGGGCTCTGGACGACATCGTGGCCATCGACCGGGAGGGCTTTCGGGAGTGGCTGGAGTACTTCCAGAAGAACCCTTTCTCCTCCAAGGGGCTCCCCGAGGCGCGCAAAGACTACGGCCTCGTCTACCCGCCGGAACCGCCCCCGGCCCGGATCCTGTACTTCCCCGGGGGCACCTATCTGGTAAGCGACACCATCCGGTACAGCTTCCGGGACCTGCAGAACTCGATCG
>JASFTU010000054.1:0-8686 GCA_050050635.1 Candidatus Brocadiaceae bacterium | reverse complement strand
CCATCATGACCGGCCTCGGGATGGACGCCGAGGGGTTCAACGTCTTCGCCGCGGGTCCGGTCGGGACGGGGCGCAACACGACCGTCCGTACCCTCACCGCGCAGCGTGCCGCTGACGAGCCGACCCCCAACGATCGGTGCTATGTGCACAACTTCCAGCATCCCGGTGAGCCGCGCAGCCTGGAGTTGCCGCCGGGCAAAGGGCGGGAACTCGAGGCGGACATGGACGAGTTCATCCAGCAGTGCAAACAGGAGATTGCCAAGGCCTTCGAGGAAGAAAGCTACGAGGAACAGAAGAGCGGCCTGAGGCAGCAAGTCCAGGAACAGCGCAATGAGTTCCTCAACGAGCTGCGGGAGAAAGCCCGGGAGCTGGATCACGCGGTCGAACTCACCCCGGCCGGTATCGCCGCTGTGCCGATGGTGGACGGCGAACGCATATCGCAGGAGGAGTTCGAGCAACTCGACGAAGACAAGCAAGAGGAGCTGCGGGAGAAAGGTCAGAAGGTGCAGGAGCTCGCCTCCGGGACCATCCGCAAGGTTCGGCAGCTCGACAGGGAAGCCCGTGAGAGGACGGAGCGAATGGAGCGGGAGGTCGCCCTGTTCGCGGTCGGTGACCTGGTCGAGGAGCTGGCCCGCAAGTACGCCGATTTCCCGCGTGTCGTCGAGTTCCTCGACGACGTGAAGGCGGACATCCTGGAGAACATCGAGCTGTTCAAGGGGCCGGATCAGGACGAGGGACTGATGGCGCAGATGCGGGCCCAGCTCAAGCGGCAGGTCTTCAACAAGTACCGCGTCAACGTCCTGGTTGACAACGCGGAAATGGACGGGGCGCCCGTGGTGGACGAGCGCAACCCCACCTACTACAACCTCTTCGGCCAGATCGAGTACCGCGTCCAGTTCGGCGGCATGACCACCGATTTCACCATGATCAAGGGCGGCGCGCTGCATCGGGCCAACGGGGGCTACCTCATCCTGCAGGTGCTGGACGTCCTGAGGAACCCCTTCTCCTGGGACGGCCTCAAACGCGTCATCCGCACCGGCGAGGTCAAGATCGAGAACGTCTGGGAGCGGTACCATCCGACGCCGGCCGCCACGCTGGTGCCCGAATCCATCCCGGTTGACGTCACCGTGTTGCTGGTCGGGAGCCCGCTCCTCTACCACCTTCTCTACATGCTGGACGAGGACTTCCGGCGGCTGTTCAAGATCAAGGCGGACTTCGATGTCGAGATGGACCTGACCGAGGAACACCTGGACCGCTACGCCGCCTTCATCGGGGCGCGTTGCGAAGAGGGCGAGTTGCCGCCCTTCGATCGGGAGGCGGCCGCGCGTCTCATCGAGCACGGCATCAGGCTGGCAGGCCATCAGCAGAGGCTGAGTACGCAGTTCCTCTACGTCAGCGATGTGATCGCCGAGGCGGGCTATCAGGCCACCTCGCAGGGATCAGGACGGGTCACGGCGGAGCACGTCCGGGAGGCCATCGAGGGCCGGCGTTACCGTTCGCGCATGGTCCAGGACAAGGTGCAACGCCTCATCGAAGAGGGGCAGCTCCTCATCGACACCGAAGGAGAGGTGCCCGGCCAGGCCAACGGACTCGCCGTGGCCGACCTGGGGGATTACAGGTTTGCCCGGCCGACCCGGATAACTTGTGTGACCTCCGTCGGGCGGGCAGGCGTGGTCAACATCGAGAGGGAAAGCGAGATGAGCGGCCGCATCCACGACAAGGGCGTGCTCATACTGACCGGCTACCTGGCACGTCTGTTCGGCCACGACAAGCCGCTGTCCCTCTCCGGGCGGCTCTGCTTCGAGCAATCGTACACGCAGGTGGAGGGCGACAGCGCGTCCTGCGCCGAGCTGTATGCGCTGCTCAGCAGCCTGTCGGGCCTCCCGCTGGCGCAGGACGTTGCGGTCACGGGTTCGGTCAATCAGCGAGGCGAGGTCCAGCCCATAGGCGCTGTGAACGAGAAGATCGAGGGGTTCTTCGAGGTGTGCCGGCAGCACGGCCTGTCGGGCACGCAGGGCGTCGTCGTCCCTTCCAGGAACCTGCAGAACCTCATGCTGCACACGGAGGTCGTCGACGCCGTCCGCGACGGCCGGTTCCACGTCTATGCCGTGGACACGGTGGAGGAAGGCATCGAGATCCTCACGGGCGTTCCGGCAGGCGAGAAAGGCGAGGAGGGTAAGTTCCCCGAGGACACCGTCTTCGGCCGCGTCGACCGGCGACTGCGCGAGATGGCGGAGGTGCTCAAAGAGTACGGCCCCGCGCCGGCCGCTCGGCCCGGGGCCGCCCGGGAAGAGAACAGCGACTGATTCGGGCGTGCCGCGGAAGCGGAGTCCCTGCTCTGCATGCCCGCCGGAGTTGAGCTGCCATGTCCCGAAGCCGCGAACTGATCAGGCTCAGCAAGCGGCTCTCTTACCTCCTCAGGCATCATCCCGAGAGACTGGACCTCCAGCTCGACGAGGAGGGCTTCACGGAGATATCGGTCGGCGAGCTGGCCCGCCGGATGGGGGTCGCGCCGGGTCTGATCCGGGAGGTGGTGCAGACCGATCCGAAGGGCCGGTTCAGCATACGCGACGACCGGATCCGGGCCAACTTCGGTCATTCGATACCCGTCGGTCGCAGCATGTGGGAGCACCAACCGCCGGCGTCCACGGCCGAACTCCCGTCGGAGCTCTACCACGGCACGGCGCCGGAGAACGTCGATCAGATCCGGGCTCGGGGCCTGCGGCGGCGGGGCAGGCAGTTCGTGCACCTGTCCATCTCACCGGAGTCGGCGAGGCGCGTCGGGGCGCGGCACTGCGCACGCCCGGCCGTTCTCTGTGTGGACGCGGGGGAGGCGCTGGCCCGGGGCGTCCGAATGTGGCGGGCCGGCCCAGTCACGGTGCTCTCCACGCGCGTGCCGCCCGAATGCCTGCGCGAGTTCGAGGGAGACTGAGGGAGTCCGTCTCGCGACCGCTGCGCCGACGGGCCCGGCGCACTCAACCGGGGGGCGTCCACGCTGAACACCTCCAGGTTGCCGAAAGTGCGGATCCTCTCGAAAGCCTCCGGCCGGCTGTGCATGATCCGGTCGATTATCGCTCGGTATTCCTCTCCGTCCGGGTCGCGGACCAGGTAGCTGACGCCCATGTGCTGCAGTTCCGCCACGACTCCCTCCCGGCTCAGGCGCAGCCACCGGCTCCGGAAGCGCCAGGCCGTCAGCCGGGTCCAGTAGTGCACCAGGCGGTGCTCGTGCACGAGGACGACACCGTCGGACGAGGCGTTCTCTTTGAGCCAGTCGCTCAGCTCACGGTAGTCGGAGAGCTTGCGCTTCTCGATGGCTGAGTAGAACCGGCTGGCCCGAGCGCGGTAGACGACCTCACTGATGCGGGCCAGGTTTCCCAGCAGTATCGCGGCCAGCACGGCGTAACCGATGCAACGGAGCAGCCGGGGCGATGCCCACCTGGCTCTGGTGCCGATCCATCCGGCCAGCAGAGGCCCTCCCTCCACGAGCCACGCCAGAAGCACCGGCGCCAGGGGAAGCATGAGCCGACGGCTGGGCGAGCCGATCGAGATGCCCGCCCCGTAGACGAGGGCGAAGGCGATCAGTAGCCTCTCTCCTCGCCTCAAAGACGCGGCCACCGCCGCCAGCACCGGCACACCGAGGAGGACACCTCCGAGGGCGTCGAGGTCGCCGCCCGTCACCACCTTGAAGACCGTCTCCAGGGCCTCCGGGAGATTGCCGAGGATCCGCGTAGTCATCTCGACAACCGTCTTGCCCTTCAGGAAGACCGCCGTGTACGTCGGGCTGGGCGTATGCAGAGCCGCGCTCCGCAGCATCCAGAAGGCCAGCAGTACCAGCGTCGGCGCCAGAGCGAGGAGGGTCTGCGCCACGCCCCGTCGCCACGTCCGCCACCAGCCGGGGCGCAACCATATCCCCGCCATCAGCGCGCACATGAGCGCCGGTCCGAGCGGCCGCACGGCGGATGCGCAGGCAACGGCCAGGCCGGCCGCGACCGCCCACAGGTAGCTTGCACGGCCCTCCGTCCGCACCATGCGCAGACCGGCGAGGAGCGTTGCCAGCGAAAAGAACGTGAAGGGCACGTCGGTCAGAATCCGTCGGGAGTAGTAGAACAGGGCAAACGAGAGCCCGAACAGCAGGATGCACACCGTCGAGTGGCGCCCCTCGGGGCACGCTTCGCGGAAGAAGGGGTAGGCCAGCGCGACGCAACCTACCCCGAACAAGGCCATCAGTGCATTCATGGCCAGCAGGCTCTCCCCGAAGGCGGCGTAGATGGGCGCAAGCATCATGGGCAGGCCGGGCAGCACGAACGCGTGAGGCAGGCCGTTGAAGGTGTAGGTGCCCGTCTCGGCCAGGGACCGAGCCAGGGACATATAGAGCGCGCTGTCCCGCTGGTACCACCAGTGTCCGTTCAGCGCCGCCGCATGGAGCAACGCAACCACCGCCAGGACCAGGAGGAACAATCTCCCGGGCGTGCGGAAGCCGGGCAGGCCGTGCACCGGCTCTGCCGGTCTTTTGTGCCGCGTATCAGACTGCATTCCCACAGAGGCCAGCCTCCAGGCAGGCTGCGAGCCTTCCCCTTCTCCAGGTATACGCCTATCCCACGTCCAGCCCGGCCGGTTCAGCCGGCCGGTCGGTACACGTCAATCTGCGGTGCAGAACCCAGGAAGACAGCGGGCCCAGAATGCCGACCAGCGGGAGCCACACCACGCGCCGGAGAGCCGCGGCGACGACGCCGTCGGCGAACGAGAAGCCGAAGGCCGCCCCCGCCGCGCCGATGAGCGCTTCCTTCACGCCGAGCTGGCCCGGGATGATGCCCGCGAAGCGTCCCAGTGTGCTGAGCAGCATCACCGTCAGCGCCTGCAGGGGCGCAATGCCCACCCCGATCAGGCGGAAGCACAGGTAGATGCTGAACGCTCCCAGGAGCACCTCCGCGACCTTCCACAGGACTATCCTGGCGAGCAGGCGGCGCCTCCCCCGCATCTCGTGCCATGCGCGGCTCGTATTGGAGACGGCCCGCAGTATCCGGTTCTGGCCCGCATACTGCCAGCGCGCCGGGAGGGCGATCACCACGATGCAGCCGCCGGCCATGAGCGTGAACACCAGCGGCACCACGAACGTCAGCCCGCGGAAGAGCCACAACGGGACCGCCGTCGCGGCGCCCACCACGCCGATGGTCATCACGCGAAGAAGGTTGACCGCCAGGAGGTACGCCACGAAGTTGCTGTAGGGGAGGCCGTGCTCGCGCTTCAGGTAAACCGCCAGGGCACCCGTCCCGGGCTTGGCCGGCAGCATGTTCCAGTAGGCCGTCGCCCAGCAGAGCACCTGCGACTCCGCGATGTCCATCCGCGTGCCCATCCGCGCGACACACATCCTCAGGACGATCGCTTCCACGGTTCTCTGGCCGACCCCCAGGAATGCCAGGGCCAGGACGCCCGTGAGGGGGACGCCGAGAATGGGACGGAAGCTCTCGCGGCGGCAGTAGACGTAGGCGGCACACGCCCCCAACGCGAGCAACAGCAGAGCTGCAGAGAACACGCTTCTGAGGTTGTTCCGTTTCCCGATTACCCCTCCCCGCAGGCCGCGACCCGCCGTGTGTTCTCGCCCGATCAGTCGTCCGTTCAGGCGGCATTATAGCGCAACGGCACCACAAGCAGGAAGGCAATCCGTGCGGAGAGCGCCCGCAGTGTGGCGCTGCCGCCGGACTCAGGAGTGGGAGTTGTTCTCTTCCTGAGCCTTTTGGTGATGGTCCAGCTTCGCGTAGTAAAGCAGCCTCTCGGAGATCTCGATCACTCGGTTCAGCATGTCGGCCCCGAGGGCCAGAAGCACGGTGAGAAAGCCGAGAGTCACGAACAGGGACGCCCCGAACAGCAGGCCCCGGATCGGACTGGTGCGGCCGGTGAAACACCAGTGCACGAAGACGGTCACGCCCTGAAGGGTCCCCAGCGCCAGGAGCACGCCCGCAATCGAGCCGAAGAAGAACAGGGGGCGGGTCCGACACATGGTCCTCAGTATGCGGCCGCCGGTCCGGAGGGCATAGGCCGGGATGTTGCTGGCCACCCGGCTGGCACCGACGCGCCGGACTCCGTCCACCCGCAGCGGCACCTCCACAATGCGCACGTCCTTGTTGGCCAGGTCGATGATGGTCTCCTGCGTGTGTGTGAACTGGTCGGACAGGTGCAGGTTGAGCGCCGCCTTGGCATTGAAGGCCCTGAACCCGCAGGAGACGTCCGTCAGGTTCGTGGTCCCCGTCGCAAAGTTGACCAGCCGGCACATCTGCCGGTTACCCCATCTCTTCAGCCACGGCATGTCGGGCTCCAGTTCCTTGGAGGCGAAGCGACTGGCGGTGACGAAGTCCGCTCTGTCCTCCAGGATGGGCGCGATCAGCGTGGGGATGTCCTCCGGACGGAACTGGCCGTCTCCGTCGATATTAACGATGATGTCCGCCCCCTCGCGGAGCGCCCGTTCCAGGCCGTCGGTGAACGCCTTCCCCAGCCCCATCCGCCTCCGATGGTTCACTACCGTGGCGCCCTTCGTGCGGGCGACCTCCTCGGTGGTGTCCGTGGAGCCGTCGTTGACGACGATGACGGTGACGTCGGCAGGAAAGCCGAACTCCCCGGGAATGCGATCGATGACGTCACCGATCGTGGCGGCTTCGTTCAGGGCGGGAATCAGCACCGCCAGCTTCAGCGGCTGCTCGCCGTCTCCCATACCCCCCTCCTGTGCGGCCGCCCCCGACACGGAAGTGCCCTGGTGGCCGCCAAGGCTCCTGTGGGATGCTCCCCGAAGTGTCCCTTGTGCGCGCCCACGATCATATCCGATCAGGCTACGCTCTTCCACCCGGTCGCATCACCGCAGATGGCCGCGGCGTCCGGCGCGCCGGCGCCGGGCCTACGCGGTCAGGGCAATTGGGCTTGACAGTGGCGCAGTTCTGCGGTAAGAAGGAGTCGTGTTCGAGGGGGGTGAGCACGCTGGCGCGGAGCGGGGGGCTCCGTGCGAGGGGGCAACAGTAAACGTACCCAGGGGGATTGTATCAGAGCAGGGGTCCTGTCATGGGCAGGGATAGCCACTACCTCACACTCATGAACCAGTCCATGGCCCACATCATGCACTACGCGCGGGCGGGCCGCACGGCGTTCATGGACTCCCGGAGGCTCCAGCATGCCACTCTCTGGAACGTCTACCTCGTAAGCGTGGCCGCGCGCCACCTGTCCGACGGACTGCGACGAGGACACCCCGAGGTGGACTGGGACCACGTCTGCGCGCTGGCCCGGGATGTCGTGCAGGATCCGTGGGACTTCGATAGGTCGCAGGTGTGGGGCTGCATCCAGGAGGAGCTTCCGGAGCTCCGGCGCACGCTCAAGCGCATCATCAACGAGGCGCACAGGAAGTAGGCCATCGGCGGAGTCGGGTCGACGTTCCGAAGGACACTACCATCCGTGTCCTGCTACCAGTCGTCCCGTGTGCCGATTCCACGGAGGTGGTGCGTTTCCCCCCAGCTCACCAGGCTCCACTCCCCGTCCTCTATGCGGAACCGGTTGATGCTCCCATTGTAGAGGCAGAACCGCCGCGGGCCGGCGACCGCCAGCCCAAGGGCGTGCCGGAAGAAGCTGTTCAAAACGCCGCCGTGGGCGATCACCAGGACCTTCCCCCCGGGATGCCGGCCGGCGATCTCTGCGGCGCACCGGACGCACCGCCTGTGCCGCTGGCGGGCACTCTCGCCCTCCGGGATCACGTAGTCGGCGTCCGCTGAGCGCAGCCGGGCATAGTGCTCCGGATAGCGCTCGCGGAACTCCGCCATGGTGAGGCCCTGGAGCATGCCCAGGTGGCGTTCGCGCAGTCCCGGCTCGGCCCGTACGTCGAGCTCCAGTCGCTCTGCCAGGATCTGCGCCGTCTGCATCGCCCGGCCGAGGTCGCTGCTGTAGAGCGCGTCGAAGTGCTCCCCGGCCAGGCCCTCCGCCATCGCCTGCGCCTGCCGCACGCCCAGGGGGGTCAATTCACTGTGCAGGTGGCCCTGCTGGCGACCGTCCAGATTCCACACGGTCTCCCCGTGCCGCACCGCGACCATCTCGACTGAACCGCTTCCGCCCACCCGATCCTGCCCCTCCGCTGGTGCCTGCCCTGCCGTGCACGCGACCACCGACTCCCGCCCGGCGCGGCGGGCCCGCTATTCTAACGGCGCGCCCCTCGAGGTCAACCGCCCCGCAGCGCCCCCGCCCGGCGGCTTGCTCCGTCGGCCGCCCCGGTGCATAATGCAGCCCCGTGCCGCAGGGCGCCGACCGCCTCTTGAGATAGGGCACAAATGTGAAGCTGGTCAACCCCGTCATCCCGGGCTTCCACCCGGACCCCAGCGTCTGCCGCGTGGGAGACGACTTCTACCTCGCCACCAGCTCGTTCGAGTACTTCCCCGGCGTGCCCCTCTTTCACAGCCGGGACCTGGTGCACTGGCGGCAGATCGGGCATTGCCTCACCCGTCGCAGCCAGCTCAACCTGGAGGGCGTCCCGCCCTCGGGCGGCATCTACGCTCCCACGCTGCGCCACCACGAGGGGCGTTTCTACATGGTCACCACCAACGTCAGCCACGGCGGCAACTTCTTCGTCTCCGCGGAGGACCCCGCGGGCGAATGGTCCGAGCCCGTCTGGCTGGACGAGCATGGGATCGATCCGGACCTGTTCTTCGTCGAGGACGGC
>JASFTU010000053.1:0-8741 GCA_050050635.1 Candidatus Brocadiaceae bacterium | reverse complement strand
CCGGCGGCCTGCTCAACCCCGGAACGGTAACCGCCAACGAAATCGCGGCTCACTACGCGGAGATCAGGCGACGCGGGTCGGCCAGGCGCCACCCCGCTCGGGCGTACGGGCCAACCCCCCTGCCGCGGGCCCGGAATGGGGACTGAGCCGAACCTTGCCTCGCGGCCCCTACTCGCGCCCCCAGTCTGGCCACTCCCGGGGCGAAGTCCTGCGCTCTTCCCGCGGCGTGGGTGAGCACTCCAACTGGAGCGTGGCGTGGCCGATCTTGTGCCGGCGGCGCAGGTAGCCGTTCACTTCGCCCATGATATCCTCGGCGCGCACCATCGGAACATTGTCCACGACCACGTGCGCGGTCATTACGTACATGTCGGTGGTGATCTGCCACACGTGGACGTCATGGACGCTGCGCACCCCCGCTATTCGGGGCAGGTCGTTGCGGATCCGGTCGAGATCTACGTCCGCCGGAGTCGACTCCATCAGGATCCGGGCCGAGTCGCGCACCACGCGCCAGGCCCAGAAGAGGATCAGGACGCCGATGAGTATGCTGACGATGGGATCGAAAAGGGTCACCCCGGTGAACTTCATGAGCACGGCAGCCGCCACGACGGCGATGGAGGAGATCGTGTCGTAGACGACGTGGATGAATGCACTGCGCAGGTTCAGGTCGCCGTGGCTCACCTTCGCCAGCAGCATCACGCTGATGCCGTTGGCCGCCAGCCCGAACGCGGCGACCACGAGCATCTGGATCATCTCGATCGGCTCGGGTTCGAGGATCCGGCTCACCGCTTCGTAGAAGATGTATCCCGTGATCCCAAACAGAAACAGGCCGTTCACGAACGCCGCAAGGACCTCCGCCCGGAAGTAGCCGAAGCTCTTCTCAGCGGTGGCGGGACGCGCGGATATGCGGATTGCGAAGTAGCTCATGCCGAGGGCGAACAGGTGTGTGAACATGTGGCCCGCGTCGCTGAGCAGGGCCAGGCTGTTGGAGACCACGCCCCCTACCACCTCGACCAGCATGATCGAGCCGGTCACGACGATGGCCCACCGGAGTCGCCTGATCTTCCCTCCGCCAGGCGTCGGGACTTCCGCATGCAGGTGCCCCACGTCCGGGCTCTTGGGCAGGCCTTCGCCGTTGTGGCGGTGATCCTGTGACATGGTCTATCTGTCCCCCCGGCGGCGAGTTCGCACCGCACCGTCCCTCGTCAGCCGCGAGCTCGCCGCCGCCATGGTCGTGCTTCCCCCGGGAGATATTCGTCGTCCCACCGCTAACTATACGGCCAGATACCCCGACAACCCGAACCGGCCCTGCCGTGCCTTCACCCGTCAGCATCTCCCCCGTGAACGGTCCCACGCTACTTGGCCGACACCTCGAGCCCCTCGGGGTCGAGCACGACGTTCAGGCTGGCGCCGAAGTGCTGCCGATCCCGCACAAAGGCGAGGTAGTCGCCCAGTCTCTCGGCGGAGTTGACGCTGTTGTGGGCGAGCACAAGGCCCCCATCGGGCATCTTGTCGTAGGCCGCCCGGAGGATGTCCAGGTAAACGCCCTTTCCCTTCCCCCCTGCCCCGTCGGCGTCCAGGTAGAGAAGCTCGATGGGCTGTCCGAATCCTTCCACGAACGGGATGGCATCGCCAGCCACGATGCGCGCGACGTCGCTCCCGTCGATGCGTCGGACGTTCCGTTCGGCACGTTCGGCCTCTTCCGGCTTGATCTCAACGCCCACCAGGTCCTGTGCCGTGTAACAGGCGCCCGGCCCGACGGCGGCTCCCGCGTTGGAGATGAACGTGAACCCACAGAAGATGCCGGCCGCCACCATGTGAGCGGGCTTCCTGACAGCGTTGATGGCGTAGATTAGCCTTTCCATCCGCGGAGTGATGGCCGTCCAGGGCACTTCGAACAACTCACGGACGGCCGCACGGTGAGCAAGCAGCTTCCCCTGTTCGTAGCGCGAGTCCCGAAGCACCTCTGCTTGCCGCAGGGCCGTCAGAGCGTCGCCCACGACGGCTCGCTCGCGCTCCAAGGGCTCCAGCTCACGGTAGGGTTCACGGTACTCCATCCGATAGTCATCCCAGTCGGGCGCGCGGAACGTCCCGGTCACTCAGTCCCTCCCCATCGAGAAGCGTCCCCGCACGCAAGCCATCGGAGCAACGGCGCGGTCGACTGGCTGTCGTCGAGAACGACCCATTCGGGTCTCCAAAAACGGTATCTCAACACAATACGTTGGCAAATGCAACAGACCTGTGAACATCCGGGCGGCTTTGGCGTCCTCCACCGGTCGTCGCCGGCCAACCAGGTGTGCTGTCACGGAACGTGCTGTGGAGCACGCCAAAGGACGCGAAAAGGCCCCTTCGGAAGCCCGCACGCCCGCGGAGATGGTCTGTACTCCCGTGCAGCCTTGACTGTCCGACCAGCTCGGGTTAGCATATGTTTGTAAGGCGGAGTTGTAGATGATCCTAGGTCTGGATTTTTACTACGCGCATGGATAGGGAGGTTGGGGTTGTGAGGGGGGAATCGGACATATTCGATGCCCGAGATGCCGCTGCATATCTGAAGCTCAACGAACAGACCGTCCGGCGACTGGCCCGAGAGAAGCAGATACCCGCCTTCAAAGTCGGGGGCACCTGGCGGTTCAAGAAGAGCGTTCTGGATAGCTGGGCCGAAGCCCAGCAGGACGCCGACAGGGCTCGCGACATCCTGGTTGTTGACGATGAGGAACCCGTTCGCGACTTCGTGCGCCGCGTGCTGGAGCGCGAGGGCCATAGCGTGACCACGGCGTCGGACGGGGCCGAGGCCCTGGAACTCATGCAGGATCACAACCCTGACTGTGTGCTGCTCGACCTCAGAATGCCGGGCATGGGGGGACCCGAGACCCTCAAACGGATCCGCGAGGGATGGGGCGCTCTGCCGGTAGTCATACTGACCGGGTATCCGGAGATCGCTCTGATGCACCGTGCCCTGCAGTACGCGCCGATTACCCTCCTGGCAAAGCCCGTCACGCGCGATCAGATAGTGGAGGCTGTGGAGAATCTGCTGGGCGAAAGGGGCCCCTGAAGGCCCTCTCTCTGCCCACCGTCGGCGCAGTGGCCCGCCAGCCGGGCCGACACGGTATCCGAACGGCCGCCGTCGATCCGGCGACGACGAAGTGCTGCGGGTCGTGCGACGATCCAGGTTCCAGATCCCCCTTCTACGTCAGCACTCGGGCTTCCCGAGGCGCGCCCCGACCGGCCGGGGAGCGTTTCCTCATAGCTGACTTCGGGACACCTGACAGAGAGGCTGTCCCCTGTTCGCGCTGAGACCTCGCCGCGATCGCCAGGCGAGGAGGGCACACGGCAATCTACGACCTGCGGCGCGAGGAGTGCGTCCGCTGGCTGTTCGCCGGGGAGCGCTCAACCGGTACGACTTCCGGGAGGAGGCCGGGGAGGGAAGGACAACGTGTGCGAGCGGTGGGCAGTCGTTCTCCGGATCGGCAGGGGATTACCCCTATGTCGTCGCCGTCTCGCGCAGCCGCGTAATGCGCTCCTCCAGGGCCTGCCGCACTCTCCGCGCGTACTCGCAGAACTCCCGCATTGTGCGGTCGTTCTCGGCATGCTTCCGAGGGATGCTCAGCCCCACCATGCCGCCTGCCATACAGACCCATGGACGAGGAGCCGGGCCGTCCCAGGCCGAGATGACTCGGACCACTTCCTCACGCAGCAGGTTCCTTGCCCTGCCTTCATTCTCGGGCCGGACGCAGTAGAGCTCATCGAACCCCGGCTGCTCGGGCACCTTGATGCCGCCCCACTTCGCCCGAGCGCCCCATCCGCGCCGCGGCCGGATGGAAATTCTCTCTCCGCTCATGTTCCGCACGGCAAGCGCGCAGCCCACCCCATTGCGCTGAAGCCACCTGCCGGCTGAAGTGTAGTCGAATAAGACCAGCCTGTCGGATTCGTCCTCTCCCCAGGCCACGTTGTAGGTCCGTCGTGGCCCGCCGTAGAAATCGAAGTCGGGCAGCTCCTGCCCGACCCCGGCGGCGTCGCTGGGGCTGAACTCCAGTTCCATGATGCTGGCCAGGCTCTTGATCACTGCCCGGTGCCACCTGCTGGCCGCGCGCTCCAGTCTGTAGTTCCGATAGCCCAGAACGGCGGCGGTGCCGGAGAACACGATCAAGATCAGCATCAGCGCCACGCTCTCCGCGCGCGCCTTTCCCGCCAGGAAGAGGGCCAGTCCGAGCAGGCCCACCAGGAGCAGGTAGGAGCTGTACCGTGTCACGTCGCGCCACATCTTCTCAGGCGGCTGGGTTATCTCCGACCCCTCGTCATCCTGCGGCGTCGGAGTGGCCGACTCCTCTGGCCCGAACTCCTCCTCGATAAGACCCTTCAGCCAGCGTTGCTCACGGGCCGACAGGCCCTCGCCCAGGGACTCGACCCGGTCCTGTCCGATGACGTTGACGGCCAGCCGTCCCTCACCCCAGTCCCTGCAGAAGTAGCCTCGTCTGACCAGCCCGGGCTGCCCGATCACGACGCCACAGAACTTCTCGCGCCCGATGACGACCGTGCGACGCCACGGGAACGTGTGCGTCACGTGCAGGGCCCCTGCGGAGAACCGAACCACGGTCCGGTCCAGCAGAGAGCGCAGCCCGACGTGCAAGGCCATCCCGAGCAAAACCAGCCCCCCACCGATGCCTACCACGCGCGGCACAACCCATGAGCGACTGCCGAACACCGCGAGTGCCCAGTAGAGCGCCGCTGCTGCACCGAAAACCAGCACGGTGAGACGCACCACTCGCCCCGCTGTCAGACCGTCCGGCGGGACAGTCAACGTCACACGATCCTGGCCCCTCGATACCTGCGTACGCCGCCGCGTCCGCGCATCCCGGCCCTCCGGCTTGTCCGCATCTTTGCTCTCGTCCATCATCTCTTTTCCAGCCTTGCCCAGATCCGGCCTGGTATTCTAAGGCATGGCGCCAGCAGAATGAAAGCGCTGCCCCCTCTGCTCCGGTCGGCCGCTTGTCCCGCGCCGACACGCTGTGCTATTCTGGAGGGTCTTCTCTCCCCCTATCTGTCGAGAGGCCCGGCGTCATGCTCCCGTTGCGCGACAGGAATCCCTCGGGCATTGTGCCGTGGGTCGTCTACGGGCTCATTGCCGTGAACTGCCTTGCCTTTTTCATCGAGATCAGCCTGCCGGAGGAAGCCCTGCGGGAGGTGATGAACTACTACGGCGTGGTGCCCGGTCGGGTGACGGACGCTCTGACCGGAGGGGGCAACCTGCTGGGGGCCGTCCTTGTCCCGGCCTTCACCAGCATGTTCCTGCACGGAGGCTGGGCGCACCTGCTGGGGAACATGTGGTTTCTCTACATCTTCGGCGACAACGTAGAGGGCCGTCTGGGGCACCTGAGCTTCCTGCTCTTCTACATCGGCTGCGGCCTGTGCGCCACCACGGCGCAGTATGTGCTCCGCCCCCACAGCGGCATCCCGACCATCGGGGCGAGCGGAGCCATCGCCGGCGCACTCGGCGCTTACGCGGCGTGCTGGCCACGCGCCCGCATACTGACGCTGGTCCCCGTCTTCTTCTTCCTCCATTTCATCGAACTGCCCGCCGTGTTTGTCCTGGGGATGTGGTTCCTGGTACAGTTCCTGCAGGGCACGGCCAGTCTGGGTGTCACATTTGCCCACGGAGGAGTGGCCTACTGGGCGCACGTGGGCGGCTTCCTGGCGGGCCTCATCCTCGTAAAGGTCTGGCCCACGCGGCGAGCGGAGTGAGCTCACAGCGGCCCGGAGTGCAGGCAGCAACGCGCCCGGCCCCGGCTCTCAACCCGTGCCCGGGAACCGAGATGATCGATGAGCGGGACAGCTTCGTTCGCGGTGCCTGGGTTATCTCGACCCTCACCCTCGTGAGCCGGCTTCTGGGGGTGGCTCGGGATGTCTTGTGTGCCGCATTCTTCGGTGCCGGCATAGTCTGGGACGCCTTCAGCTTCGCATTCCGCATCCCCAACCTGTTCCGCCGGCTCTTCGGCGAGGGCGCACTGAGCGCCGCCTTTGTGCCGGAACTCAGCACCTACCTGGAACTCCGGTCGAAGCAGGAGTCGGAGGCGCTCGCGGGGCGCGTGGCCGGCGCACTCATGGCGGTTCTACTTGCCGCCGTAGTGATGGGCGAGGCCATCGTCCTGGGCGCTACGCGGGTGGCAGGGCTGAGTCCCCGCTGGCACCTGGCGCTCTCGCTCACGGCCGTGCTGCTGCCCTACACCGTGCTGGTGTGCCTGACCGCGTTCGCGGGGGCCACGCTCCACTCCCTGAGACACTTCGCCGCCCCCGCTCTCGCGCCCGTGGTGCTGAACGTTCTCTGGATCCTCGGCGTGGGGGCGGTCGCTCCTCTGGTAACGGCGAGCCCTCAGGGGCGCATCTACACTGTGGCTTCCTTCGTGCTGCTGGCAGGGATAGTGCAGTTGCTGATCCAGGTGGTCGCCCTGCACCGGAAGGGCTTCCGATGGCGTCCCATCTTCCAGCTTCTCCATCCGGACGTGAGGCGCGTGGCCTCCGCCATGGCACCGGTCGCTCTCGGCCTGGCCGCCGTCCAACTGAACGTGCTCTTCGACGGCGTCATCGCCATATCCCTGGCCCACCCGGAGGGCAAGGAGACCTTCCGCCTGCTGGGCCACGTGATTCCGTATCCCATGGCGGTAGGCGCCAACAGCGTTCTCTACTACGCCAACCGCCTGATGCAGTTCCCTCTGGGGGTCTTCGGCATCGCGCTGGCTACGGCAGCATTCCCCGCTCTAAGTGCCCAGGCGGCCCGGCAGGACTGGGATGCATTCAGCCGATCCATACTCCGCGGGCTCCGTCTCGTGCTGTTCATCGGGATCCCGGCGGGAGCGGGGCTGATCCTGCTGAGGCGCCCCCTGGTCGAGCTGCTCTTTGAGCGGGGAGCGTTCACGCCCTCGATGAGCGCCCGCGCGGCCCGTGCCCTGGCTTTCTATGCAACGGCAGTGTGGGCTTACTGCGCCCTGCACGTGCTCACACGAGCCTTCTACAGCATGAAGCGCCCGGGCGTGCCGGCCCGCGTGGCCGGCGCCACCGTGGTGCTGAACCTGGGGCTGAACCTGACGCTCGTCTGGCCGCTCCGGGAGGCGGGGCTGGCGCTCGCCACCGCCATCTGCGCCCTGCTGCAGGTCGTTGCGCTCTACGCCCTGCTCCACCGAAGGGTGGACCTGGGCAACGGCAAGGGGCTCGTCACCACGGCAGCCAGGACGCTGGCAGCCACCGCTCTGATGGGATGCGCGGCCTGGGTGACACTCCACGCCCTGCCCGGTGCAGAGCCGGGGGTGCTCCTGAAGGTGGCGCGCGCGGTGGTTCCCGCCTGCGCGGGCGTACTGGCCTACGGGGTGGGGGCCGCCATACTGCGGATGGAGGAACTGGGGCTTGTGCTCCGCGCCCTCCAAAGGAAGAACCCAGGAAAACAACGGGGAGACGACTTGTAGGTCTCAGTCTCCGCCCTCCTCGGAGGCGGGGCGAACGGCGATGATGGCGTGGAACATGACCTGCGTCTCCGAGCCCCCTCGCTTCAGGATTAGGTAGTTGTCGGTCACCTCGCTGAGTGTCCCCGTCACCGTCTTATCGTTGACCATCAGGACGCTAACACGCCTGCCGAACCACGCCGTCTTCACGATACTCGCCATCGGTATCACCTCGACTGGCTGGAGGCACACAACGCCGAATCTGCGCCTTTGCCTTCGGTCGGCAGGCGTCGGAGACGCACGGGATGGGGTCTGGCCCTACTCCTCGAAGCCCTGCAGTATCTCGCCGATGCTCTTCACTCCCTCGGGCACGAGAAGGATCTCCACGCGGCGGTTCTCCGCCACGGGCTCAGCCGGCTCCGCAGGCTCGGTCCGGGGGCGGTTGGGACCGAACCCGACGATGTAAACCCGGTCCGGGTCAAGCCCCTTCTGCACCAGATACTGCATTACCGCGTGGGCCCGCATGGCGGAGAGGTGGTAGTTATCCTTCCAGGGCGAATGCCTGACCGGTACACCGTCGGTATGGCCGTCGATGCGGACGGCGACGTCCGGCCGTCTCTGCAGGTAGCTGGCCACTTTGTCGAGGGATGCCTTGGCGTCCTGGTTCAGTTCGACTTTGCCCAGCTCGAAGAGGATCTCGTTCTCCAGCACGATGAAGTTCCCCTCGCCGCGTGTCTCCACGCTGATGCCGGACAGCCCCTCGACCAGCTTCTGCAGCTCTCGCCGCTGCTGTTCGAGCTGGGCCTGCTCCTGGCGGAGCCGCCTGACCAGTTCGTCTTTGCTCTGCGCGTCCTCGCGCGTTTCTAGCAGTTGAGCTCGGAGCTGCTGCTGCTCTGCGTCGAGCTCGTCGATGCTCTTCAGGAGGGCATCACGTTCGTCCTGGCACAGGGCCAGCTGCTTCGAGAGCGTCGCGTTCTGCTTGCGCAGCTGCTCCTCCATGTTCCGACAGCCTGCCAGCCCTACCAGCACCACAGCTAACACCAGTGCCAGGCTCCGCTTCAGCATGGGAATCTGCTCCTCAGGGGCATGGGAACAACATCACACGTACACACATTGCGCCAGAAACGGTTCGGCGACGCACTCTCTTCGCGCGCATCCGGCCGACGCAGCTCAGAACCAGACCCAGCCTGTCAGGTGAGTTGAGAACTCGGGCCGGAAAGCGTTCTCGACGACGAATATCCCGGCCAGAGCAAGGAAAAGCAAGGACAGCACCAGAAGCACGGTCGGAAGTGCACCCATCTCTCGTTCTGCGGC